>JBPCSK010000290.1:0-16747 GCA_051007275.1 Gaiellales bacterium
AAGGGCGAGCGCGCCCACGGCGAGATCCTGTCGATCGCCTTCGCGGGCGAGGGCCAGCACCAGGACGCCGGCGGCAAGGTCACGCACGTTGCGCCGAACACCACGTCGGTGATCACCTCGAAGTCGATCTCCAAGGACGGCGGCCGCTCCTCGTACCGCGGCCTGCTGCGCGTCAACAAGGATGCCGAGGGCTCGAAGTCCAAGGTCGTCTGCGACGCCCTGATCATCGACCCCGAGTCGCGGACCGACACCTACCCGTACATCAACATCCTCGCGGATCAGGTCGACATCGGCCACGAGGCCACGGTGTCGAAGCTCGGCGAGGAGCAGATCTACTACCTCATGAGCCGCGGCCTGTCCGAGGCCGAGGCCTCGGCGCTGATCGTCGCCGGCTTCGTCGAGCCGATCACCAAGGAGCTGCCGCTCGAGTACGCGGTCGAGCTCAATCGCCTGATCCAGCTGCAGATGGAGGGATCGGTCGGATGAGCACGTGGCTCGAGACCCATCGCCAGAACGCCGCCGCGTCCAGCGAGGCACTCGGCGTGCCGTCGCTCAGCGATGAGCACTGGCGCTTCACGTCGCTGCGCGGCATCGACTTCGACCGCTACGCCATCTCAGCAGAGGCGACCGCCGGCGACGGTGCTGGCGCGATTCTCGCTGAGGGCGATCATGCCGGCCGTCTCGTCATGCGTGACGGCGGCGTCGTGGCGGAGGAGCTGCTCGCCGACGTCGCGGCACAGGGCGTCGTGTTCGGCAGCCTCGCCCGGCTCGCCGACGAGCACGCTGCGCTGATCGAGCCGATTCTCGGCACGATCGTCGGCTACGACGAGAAGTTCGCCGCCGAGAACGGCGCGCTCTGGACGGATGGCCTCCTGCTGCACGTGCCCGCGGGCGTCAAGGTCCAGCTGCCGTTCCATGCCGCCTACGAGATCGCCACGGCCGAGGCCGCCCAGCAGTGGCGCGTGATCGTGTCGCTCGGCGAGGGTGCCGAGGCCACGCTCGTCGAGGAGCACCTGCCCGGCCAGCCGGGGTACGCCAACGGCGTCGCCGAGCTCGTGCTCGCCGAGACCGCGCATCTCACGTACGTCGTCGTCCAGGACCGCAACGATGCGTCGCTGCACTTCGCGGCGCATCGCGCCGAGATCGCGAAGGACGCCACGCTCGAGTGGTCGGCCTGCTCGATCGGCGCCAAGACCGGCAAGACCCGCATGGAGACGCGCCTGATCGGCGAGGGCTCGACCGGTCGCCTCAGCGCCGTCTACGTCGTCGACGGCAAGCGGCACCTCGATCTCGACACGACGCAGGAGCACGACGCGCCGAACGCCGTGTCCGATCTCGCCTTCAAGGGCGTGCTGCTTGACGACGCGCGCTCCGTGTGGCGTGGTGTCATCCGTGTTGCCGAGGGCGCCCAGGGCACCGACGCGTACCAGGAGAACCGCAACCTGCTGCTGTCATCGACGGCACGCGCCGACTCGATCCCCGGTCTCGAGATCGACACCAATGACGTCCGCTGCACCCATGGTGCGACGGCTGGTCCGGTCGATCCGATGCTCAAGTTCTATCTGATGAGCCGCGGCATTCCGCAGGCCGAGGCCGAGCGCATGATCGTCGAGGGCTTCCTCGAAGAGGCGCTCGAGCGCATCCCGGATCTCCGCATCCGCGAGGCGCTCACCACGGCCGTCATGCGCCGCGTGCCCGTCTGAGCTAGCGGTTCCGCCTACGAGCGTGTGAGACGCCTCAGTGCGTGCGTATGGGTCCGCGTTGGCGGGCGTCATTAGTACGCACTCTTCACGTACGCCCTGATCGGCATCACCTGCGGGCGTACGTGCCACGTGCGCACGTCTGACGCCCGGCTTCGCCGTACGTCATGCGTACGCACGTTTCACGCCCGCCCCGCGTGAGTGCTTCATTCGTACGCACGCCGCGCGCCCGCCCCGCGTGAGTGCTTCATTCGTTTGCACGCCGCGCGCCCGCCAGCCGCCTCGGCCATGTCTCAGGCTCATAGGTGGAGCAGCTAGCGGCGGCGCTTCACGACGACGGACGGCTTTGCGGAGGCGAGCGGTCCGTTGGTCGGGGAGAACGAGACGTTCAGCGCGTAGGTCGTGGTGCGCTTGCGTGCCAGCGAGCGGCCGGCCGCCGCCATCACGCACCGCACCCGATACGTGCCGGCGGCGGTGACGCGCTTGGAGACGCTGCAGTATCGATCGCCCTTGTAGGTCATGGCCGCGGCGATCACGCCCGGGCTGGTGGCGGTCACGCTGAAGGCCACGCCCACGCCCTTCCCCGTGTACGTGACGGTGGCGGGGCCCACGACCAGCACGCGCGCGCGGTTGTCCTTGCGCGGCGTCACTCTCGTTGAGGCGGCGCTCGTCCCGCTGGTGCCGGCGACGTTGGTGGCCGTGACGGTGAACGTGTACGCCGTGCCGTTCCGCAACCCGGTGAACAGGCAGGTCGTCGCGCCGGTCGTCGTGCAGGTCGCACCGCCGGGCGAGGCGGTGGCGGTGTAGCGCGATATCCGCGCACCGCCCGTGTCGGCGGGCGCGGTCCAGCTGAGCGAGACGACGGTGTCGCCCGGATCGGCGGCGGCGGCCGTGGGCGCGCCAGGTGCGACGGCCGGGCACACCGCGAGCGCGGTGATGTCGCTCGTGGCCGCGGCGCTCAGCGTAGCGGCGGGCGTGCCGCTCGCGGTCGTCACGGTGACCAGGCCAGGGTCCGCGGCGTACACCGCCGAGCCATCGGGTGTCACGGCGACGGCGATGACGCCAGCCGAGGCTGCGCCGCCGATCGCCGTCAGCGCACCGCCGCTGGTCGGCGCGGTTAGGAGCGAGCCGCGTCCGACGTCCCCCGTGCCAACGTAGAGCGTTGCGCCGTCGGGCGAGACGGCGATCGCACGGGGCTGGCCGGCCAGACCGCTGTAGAGGGTGCTCGCGGTCGCGCCGGTCAGCGCTGCTGACGACACGGAGGACGACGTGCTGTTGGCGGTGTACACCGTGGTGGCTGAGCGGGCCACGGCATTACCGGTGGTACCCAGATCGTACGTGGGCGGCACGGGTGCGCCGGTTGTGGTGGAGCGTGCCGTCAGGTAGGTCCCCGCCGTCACGTACAGGAGCGCGCCATCGGCGCTGACGACCGCGTCCGTGGGTGACGTGCCGGCCGGGTACGTGCCAATCAACGTCAGCGTCGCCGTATCGATCACGCCGAAGGTGTTGCTGCCGCTATTGACGACGTAGGCGCGCGTGCCGTCCGGAGCGATCGCGATCGCGACGGGGACGTTGAAGCCCGGGACCGAGGAGCTGATCGTGTTGGTCGTGGTGTCGATGACGCGCACGACGTTCGCCGCGGTATCGACGGCGAAGGCCGTTCGTCCATCCGGCGCGATCGCCAGGTCCGCAAGCTGCGTGCCTGCACCCGCGACCGTGGCGGTGACGGCGTTGGTTGACGTCGAGAAGCGCTGCAGCGTCCCCGTGGAGGTCACCAGGTAGCCGGATCCCGCGCAGGTGGCCGCAGAGGCGGTGGCCGCGAGCCCGAGCATCGCCCCAACGGCGACGACGAGCATCGCCAGAGAGCGAGCGACGTGCATAGGCTCAGCATACGACCGATTGGGCGCGGTTCCTGTCTGAAACAACGGAAGCCCGGTGCACATGCATCGTCGGTCGGTGATGGTGCGCCCGAGCGGCGGCCGGAACCACGCGCCATCCGGCAACAGCGTTCCGGCATGCTCCGGACATGGCGCACACCGTCGGGGTTCTTGCGTATGGCACCATGTATGGCATGCACCGCACCACGATCTACCTTCCCGAGGATATGAAGGCGCGCATTGGGCAGAAGGCCCGGATCCTACGGGTCACCGAGGCGGAGTTCATCCGCGGGGCGATCGAGAAGGCCCTCGAACGCCCGCGGCCACGTGGAGGCCTGTTCCACTCCGGGGATCCGACCTGGGCATCGCGCGACGAGGAACTGCTCGCAGAGGGATTCGGCGAATGGGAGTCGTGATCGACACCAGCGCGTTCCTGCAGTTCTTCGACGGCGACGCGGAGCAGCATGCGACGATTTCCGCACTGATCGAGGCGGAGCGCGACCCGCTCGTGGTCAGCCCGTTCGTGCTCGCCGAGCTGGACTACCTCATCACGCGTCGATTCAGCGCTCACCATGCGCGGAGGGCGATGCAGGAGCTTGTTGGTGGCGCCTATCACCTGGTGGATGTCGGCTGGGATGATGTCCAGCGGACGCTGCGCCTGATCGACCGGCATGCGGATCGGCGCCTCGGTCTGACGGACGCGTCGCTGCTCGAGATCGCCGATCGCCTGCATATCACGACGGTCTTCACGCTCGACCGCCGCGATTTCGACGGCCTCGTGCGCTCAGACGGGACGCCGCTGACGATCCTGCCCTAGTCCTGTCGCCCAAGCCGCTCGTGGATCACGGCGGCGTGAGCCGGGAAGCCCTCATGGTCGGCCAGCGCGATGATGTCGGGGGCCATCACCGCCAGGGCTTCGGCTGAGGCACGGGCCAGCGAGATCGTCTTCGTGAACGCGAGCGCGGTCACGCCGCTCGTCACGCGGGCATAGCCCGACGTGGGCAGCGTGGCGGGAATGCCAACGAGGTAGTTGCCGGACGAGAACGGCGTGTGCTGGCCAAGCAGCACCTCGCCGGCATGCTCGATGCCGGCCAGCACGGCCTCATCATCGGTCGTGGCCAGCTGCATGTGCTCCGGGGCGTAGAGGTTCGCAACCTCGATCGCCTCGGTCCGGTCGCGCACGAGCACCGCGCCACCATTGACGCCGATCGCCGCGGCGGCCATCGTGCGGCGCGGCTCGGGCAGCGCGGCCAGCTGACGCTCGAGCTCGGGCTGCACCCGCTCGATCACCTCGGACTCCCAGGTGATGAGCACGCTGGCGGAATCGGTCCCGTGCTCGGCCTCGTTGAGCAGGTCGGCGGCCAGCAGCCGGGAGTCGGCGGTCGCATCGGCGATGATCAGGCTCTCCGACGCGGCGAGGATCTGCATGCCGACGACGCCGTGTCGCTGGATCTCGAGCTGGGCGCTCGCGACGGGCGGGCTGCCCGGGCCCAGGACCTTGCGACACGCGGGGATCGTCTCGGTGCCGAAGGCGAGGGCGGCGACACCGGCGGGACCGTTGGCGCGGAAGACCTCGCGCAGACCGAGCTCCTCGGCGACGACCAGCACGGCCGGATCGACTCTGCCGTCAGAGCCGGGAATCGGCGGCACGACGATCGCGATGTCGGGGACGCCCGCGACGACAGCCGGGGTGCCGATCTGCACGAGCACGCTGGGAAAGGAGCCCTTGCCGCTCGGGACGAAGAGCCCCGCGCTGGCGATCGCCGTGCGCTTCTCGCCGACCATCAGGCCCGGCTCGATGTCGAAGCGCCAGTCGCCGTGTGCCAGCGCGCGCTCGTTGAAGCGTCGCGAGTGGTCGATGGCGTGTCGGATCGCGACCTGCACGGCCTCAGGGATCTCGCTGCGGGCGGCGGCGAACTCGGCGTCAGTCACGCGCAGCTGGTCGGGGCGCACGCTGCAGCCGTCGAATCGCTCGAGAGCGCGGCAGACCGCTGCGTCGCCATCGGCGCGCACCTCCGCCACCAGCTCGACGATGGAGGCCTGCAGCGTGGGGTCGAAGATGTCATGGAGGCCGCGCGCGAGGAACGCGGCGCGTGCCTCGGGCGCGAGGTCGGACCAGACACGGACGGCGAGTGGAGCGGTCATGCGCGCAGCCTAGGCGCACCCGCGCCTCCGGTGGCTCAGCGCCGGGCGGCGGACTTGGCCGGCAGGTGCGTCTGCGTCCCCACGATCGTGCGCTGGACGCTCGGCGTGGAGACGATCGGGCTGATCGACGTGTCCGTCGGCGTGTAGAGGAGCGACATCGTCGCACCCTTCGCCAGCATCGCGGTCGAGATCGTGAAGGGGCCCTTGCTGATCGCGAAGCTCAGCACGGTGGGAGCGGCTCCCCTGCGCGCCGTGGTCGCCGTCGTGCCTTTCGGACGGGTCAGCGTGACGCGCAACGTGCCGTCGTGGCTGGCCGAGCCGCTGATGATGTAGGTGCCGCGTGCCGCGGCGCCGCGAGCGGTGCGGAACGAGACGTTGAGGCGCGTCAGCGTGGCAGCGGGTGCCGCGATCGGCGCGACGATCGGCGCGCCGATCGGCGCGGTGATGGGAGCAATCAGGGGAGCCTCGGTATCGATCGTGGTGCCGATGTACAGCAGGCGGTTGGGCGAACCGGCACCGGCATCGCCGACGCGGTTGCGAGAGGCCATGGTCGTGATCGCGGCGCTGGTGACATCGGCCGACGTGCTGCGGCTCGCCGCCAGCTGCAGCGCGACGGCGCCGGCGACGTGCGGCGAGGCCATCGAGGTGCCGGAGTGGATCGCGGTGGCCGTGGCCGACGCGGCGTCGGACGAGAGGATGTCCACGCCGGGCGCGAAGAGGTCGACGCAGCGCCCGTAGTTGGAGAAGGAGGCGCGCTGGTCGTTCCGGTCGGTGGCACCGACGGTGATCGCGCGCGGGGCCGAGGCCGGCGACGCGTTGCAGGCGTCGTCGTCGCTATTGCCCGCCGCGACGACCATCGTCACACCGTCGTCGATGACACCCTGGACCGCGGCGTTGATGGCGGCGGAGGAGCCCCCGCCGAGGCTCATGTTCGCGACGGCCAGCTGTCCGGACTGGTGGTTGGCGGCGACCCAGTTGAGACCGGCGATGACGTCGGAGGTGTAGCCCGAGCCGCCGCAGTTGAGGACGCGCACGGGCACGATGTCGACCTCGGGTGCGACGCCGTAGTCGGCGCCGCCGATGGTTCCGGAGACGTGCGTGCCGTGGCCATTGCAGTCCTCGCTGCCGTTGCCATCGTCCTGCCCCTGATTGACGCTGACGAACCCGCTGCGGACGCGACCGCCGAACTGCTCATGGTCGGAACGCACGCCGGTGTCGATCACGTAGGCCGTGACGCCCGCGCCACCGGCCGCTGCGGCCGCCGCAGCGTAGGGACTCATGGTGCCGTCGAGCGGCAGGTTGCGTTGGTCCAGGCGGTCAAGACCCCAGGAGGCGGCACGCGGCGAGCGCGTTCGCCCATTCGGCGTGATCGCGGCGGACGGCGCAGAAGGCACGCTCGTGCCGATCGCGTTCGTGGCCGTGACGGCGATGGTGTACGCCGTGCCGTTGGTCAGCCCGGTGATGGTGCAGGCCCGTCCACCGGTCGTCGTGCACTTGGCGCTGCCGGGGGACGCCGTTGCGGTGTAGCGCGTGATGGTGCTGCCACCATCGCTCGCGGGTGCGCTCCAGCTGGCCGCAACACGGGCGTTGCCGGGCGTGCCGACGACATTCAGCGGCGCGCTCGGCGCGGCCGGCGGCAGCGCCTCGGCAAACGAGCGATTCAGCACCGCCGTGCCGCGCGCGCCGTTCCAGCCGTCGATGGCGATGGCGTAGGTGATGCCGGTCGTCACCGGAATGGCGATGGCGCTCAGCGTCCCGCCGCCGCTGTCGTCGTTCTCGCCGATCGTGGTGAGGTCGCTGACGCTCGTGCCGGTGTAGGCGCCGAGCAGCGTGTCGAAATCGCTGCCCTGCGTGGTGAGCGTGAGCGTCCCGGTGGCCGGGGCGGTCCAGCGGTACCAGATCGACGCGGCACCACCTGCGCCGCCGTGGCTCGGCTCGCCGCTCTCGCGCGTCGCGTTCAGGGTCGAGCCGGTCGTGCTGCCGGTGGCGCCGATCAGCGTGGTGGCGTCGGCGAAGCTGTCGTTGGTCAGCACGGGAGCGGGAGTGAAGGCGACGTTGAGCGTGGTCGCGCCGCGTGCACCGCCCCAGCCGTCGATGGCGATCGCATAGCTGTCGCCGCCCGTCACGTTCACGGTGACCTTGCTCCAGAGCGTGCCGCTGGCGACGTCGTCGTTCTGCGCCAGCGTCGTCAGGCCGCTGATGCTCGTGCCGGTGTAGGCGCCGAGCAGGGTGTCGAAGGCGCTGCCCTGCGTGGTGAGCGTGAGCGTGCCGGTGGCCGGGGCCGTCCAGCGGTACCAGATCGACGCCGTGCCACTGGTGCCGCCGTGCGCGGGCTCGCCGACCTGACGGGTGGCGGTGGCCGTGGTGCCGGTCACCGTTGCCGTCGTGCCGGAGATCGTCGTCGCGTCCTGGAAGTCGTCGTTCGAAAGTCCCGCCGCGGGTGTGGCTGAGATGCTGCCGCTGAAGGGGCTCTGCCCCGCGCTGTTGACGGCGGCGACGCGGAACGCGTAGGCGGTGCCGTTCGTCAGGCCCGTGATCTCGGCGGTGGTGAGGCCCGAGACGCCGTCGGCGACGGTGGTCCAAGGGCCACCCGCGACCGACTGCTGAATGACGTAGTCGCTGATCACCGCGCCACCCGCATCGGCGGGGACATCGAAGGTGAGGGTGACGCGGCCGCTGGCTGGCGTGGCCGTCAGGTTGCGGGGTGCGGTGGGCAGCGTGACGGGCGTCGGGGTGAGCGCGATGGAGCCGAGCAGCAGGTTCGGCGAGCCGACGCCGGCGTTCGTGACGACCGATGGGGTGGCGTTGGCGAGCAGGCGGCTCGTGATCGTCGCCGGAGTCGCTGCGGGGTCGGCGGCCAGGAGCAGCGCGGCGGCGCCGGCAACGTGCGGGGTGGCCATCGAGGTGCCGGAGATCGTGTTCGTGGCCGTCGTCGAGGACCACCACGACGAGGTGATGCCGACGCCCGGTGCGAAGAGGTCGACGCAGGTGCCCGTGTTGGAGAACGACGCGCGTGCGTCCGTGCGATCGGTCGCCCCGACGGTGATCGCCTGCGGCGCGCGCGCCGGCGAGGCGTTGCAGGCGTCGGCGCCATCGTTGCCGGCGGCGACGGCGAAGACGACGCCATCCGAGATGCCGCGCTGCACGGCGGCGTCGAGCGTGGGCGAGGCTCCGCCGCCGAGGCTCATGTTGGCGACGGCGGGCGTGCCGGCCGCGTGGTTCGCGACCACCCAGTCGATGCCGGCGACGACGCCGGTCGTGCTGCCGGAGCCGGCGCAGCTGAGCACGCGGACGGGCACGAGGCTGACGCCCTTGGCGACGCCATACGTGCTACCGCCGACCGTGCCGGCGACGTGCGTGCCGTGGCCGTTGCAGTCGGATGTGCCGTTGCCATCACCGATCGCGTCGTACCCGCTCAGCACCCGCCCCCCGAACTGGGTGTGCGCCGCGAGGATGCCGGTGTCGATGATGTACGCCGTGACGCCCGCGCCGGTCTGCGCGTAGGTGTACAGGCCGTCGAGGGGGAGCTGCCGCTGATCGATGCGATCGAGCCCCCACGTCGCACCGGACTGCGTGGCGGTCGCGGCGACGACCCGATCGGGCTCGACGCGCAGCACGGACGGATCCTTGGCGAGCCTCGTGACCTGCAGCGCGCTGAGGTCGGCGGTGTAGCCGTTGATGGCGTGGGTGAAGACGGCGAGCGGCGCGGTGTTGGCCGCAGCGGCGAAGGCAGCGGGGCGCGTGCCGCCAGCGAGCGTGATGATGTAGCGGCCCGGAATCGCGGAGCCGACCTTGGCCCCGGCCGGAGCCACGCCGGCGCTGGTCGAGTCGAAGGCGCTGACCATGCGGTCGCGCTCGACGACGAGCACCTGCGGGTCGTTGCGCAGGCGGGTGACATCCGTGGGATCCAGCTCGGCGACGAAGCCGTCCACGCCGCTGCGGAAGACGTCGGAGACCGCGTTGTCGCGGCTGCGTTCGGCGTTCACCTTGGCGGTGACGTTCGTCCCGTCCTCGAGGATCACGACGTAGTCCTGGGCAGGTGCTGCCGCGCCCGCACTCATGGTCGCGCCAAGGCAGGCTGCGCCGATCGCGAGGACGGCGAGGAGGCGGAGCGAGTGGGTACCTGGGCGACGACGCATGTGAGGACCTCTGCACGGAAGGGTGTCCGGGTTTCACGGAGATCCCGTGAAATCCATGTTGTGCATCCATGAAGACGCGCAGAGGGAGAGAATCTGACGGCGCTCCGGGAACTCCCGCAGCGACACGTCCGACACCCCGCATCGTAGCGCCGAAAACCGCATGAACAGAGGGTTCGGGTACCCTTACGCCGGTGAGCGTGACCGGGACCACTCCGCAGCGATTCGACCCAGTGCGGCTGCGCGCCGATTTTCCGATCTTCGGGCGCCAGGTGCACGGCCGCGAGCTCGCCTACCTGGACTCCGCGTCCACCTCGCAGAAGCCCCAGGCCATGCTCGATGCGATGACCGGCTTCTACGCGACGTCCAACGCCAACGTGCACCGCGGCGTGTACACGCTCGGCATCGAGAGCACCGACGCCTTCGAGGCGGCGCGTGACGCGGTTGCGCAGCTCATCAACGCGCCGTCCCGGCGCGAGGTGATCTTCACGCGCAACACGACCGAGGCGCTCAATCTCGTCGCCAAGACCGTCGGCGCTGAGCGCTGCGGTCCCGGCGACGTGATCGTCAGCACCGTGCTGGAGCACCACGCGAACCTCGTGCCGTGGCAGGTGCTCGCGCAGCAGACGGGCGCGACGCTGCGCTTCCTCGATGTCGATGACCAGGGCCACCTCCAGCTGGATCAGCTCGACGCGATCGCGCGCGAGGGCAACGTCCGCATCGTCGCGGTCACGCACCAGTCGAACACGCTCGGCGTGCGCCCGCCCGTCGAGGCGCTGACCCGGTGGGCGCGCGCGCAGGGTGCCGCCGTCGTGCTCGACGCCGCGCAGACCGTGCCGAACCGTCCGGTTGACGTGCAGGCCCTCGACGTCGACTTCCTCGCCTTCTCGGGCCACAAGACGCTGGCGCCCACGGGCATCGGCGTGCTGTGGGGGCGCGAGGAGATCCTGGCTGCCACGCAGCCGTTCCTGACCGGCGGCGAGATGATCCGCTCCGTGGCGCTCGACCGCACGTCGTGGAACACGCTGCCGTGGAAGTTCGAGGCCGGCACGCCGGCCTACGCCGAGGCCGTCGGCCTCCACGCCGCGATCGACTACCTGCAGGCCGTCGGGCTGGAGGCGATCGATGCGCACGAGCATGCGATCACCGAGCACGCGCTCGGCCGCCTCGGCGAGGTGCCGGGCCTGCGCATCGTCGGCCCGCCCGACGCAGCCTCGCGCGGCGGCGTCGTGTCGTTCGTGCTCGACGACGTGCATCCACACGACATCGCCGAGATCCTCGATCGTCACGCCGTGTGCGTGCGCGCCGGGCACCACTGCACCCAGCCGCTGATGCAGCGCCTCGGCCACGCGGCAACGGTGCGCGCCTCGTTCTACCTGTACACCACGACCGACGAGATCGACCGTCTCGTCGAGGGCCTGCACGACGTCCGCAGGGTGATGGGAGTCTGAGATGGACGACGAGCTGTACCGCGAGAACCTGATGGACCACTACCGGCACCCGCGCAACCACGGCACGCTGGAGCATCCCGACTGCGAGGCCGAGGGCAAGAACCCGCTCTGCGGCGATGAGGTCGAGATCGACGTCGCCGTGGCAGATGGTCGGATCAGCGCGATCCGCTTCGCCGGCAACGGCTGCGCGGTCTCCCAGGCGGCGACGTCGATGCTGACGGAGCTCGTCGACGGCCTGTCCGTCGAGGAGGCCGCGGCGTTGCCATCGCAGGCCATCATCGACGAGCTCGGCATCCCGCTGTCGGCGATGCGCGTCAAGTGCGCCGTGCTCGGTCTCGGCACGCTCAAGGTCGCGCTGCACCGCGGCGCGGGCACGCCGCTCCCCGCCGAGTGGGGCGCGGACGACGACGAGCTCGTCTGGGGCTAGGCGGCCGGCATGTCGCCGAGCAGGCGCGCGCCGCGCACCGCCAGCTCGAGGCGAAAGCGGTCGTCGGCGTGCTGGAGATCCAGCGACGTCAGCTTCGCGATGCGCGCCAGCCGGTAGCGCACGGTGCGCTCGTGCACATCGAGCGCCCGCGCGGTGGCAGCGACGCTGAGGCCCTCCTGCAGCCAGACGGAGGCCGTCTCGATGTACTGCGGACCGCCGTTGCGTGCTGAGCGCAGGGGAGAGAGCGTGGCGTCGACCAGCTCGCGCAGCGTCGTCTGATCCTGGGCGATCAGCGCCTCTGGCAGCACCTCGCCGTACGGGACGATGCCGCGCAGACCCAGACGTCGGGCCATGCCGAGCGCGCGGATGGCGTCGGCGTAGGACGAGCGGATGCCGGGGATGCCGAGCCCCGGCCGGCCGAGTCCGGCGGTCTCGGGGCCACGCGGCACGCGGCCGCCGATGATCGCGACCGTGCGCCCGCGCTGCGGCGCCGCCAGCACGCCAGCATCGTTGAAGCGGTCGAGGACCGCCTCGCTGACCTCTCCGACGAGCAGCACGCTGCGGCGACCCGTCAGCTCGACGCCGAGGCGCGTGGCGAGCTCCTGCACCTGCTCCGGCGGCTGCTCCGAGAGCAGCGCCTCGATCAGCAGGGCTCGCTGGCGCTCCTCCTGTCTGATCGATTCGACCTGTCCATCGGCATAGCCCGAGCAGAGCGCGCGGGTGCCGTCGGCGATCAGGCGCAGGTGTGCGGCAGGCGCGCGGGTCTCCGTGGCGAGTGCCGCAGCGCCGACCGCCATCCAGGCCTCGATCACCGTGGTCAGCGGCACGCCGGCGACGCGGGCCCGGCCGGCGCTCGTCGCGAGGCGCGTGCGCGACGCTGCCGCCATGCGCTCGCCGGAGCGCGACAGGATCTGCACCCATGCGTCCAGATCCAGCCCCGCGGCGCGGGCGTCGTCGAGCTGCGAGAGGATCGCCGCGCGCGTCTGCTGGGGGGTCGTCTCGGCCACGGCGGAACGTTACCGGTTTCCGGCAAAGAGCGTCAGAGGCCGGGAACCTGCGCGCGCACCGCGGCCGGGTCGAAATGCCATCGCACGACGCCGCCTACCTCGGAGCGCTGGCCACCGGCCTCGCGCAGGAACTGCGCCCACGGCCCGGGGAACCGCGCGTCGACGAGCACCCACGTGGTGCCCGTGAAGGCGAGGTAGCGCAGCAGCTCCTGACGCGGGTTCGCCGGCAGCTGATCGTTGTAGAAGCCGTACACGACGGGGTACGGCATGTACTCGGCCGGGATCGCCGCCGCGCTGTAGCCACCGGCCATGCGGTAGCGCATCTTCGCCAGCGCCTGCCAGTACATGCCGTTGCCGCGAAACGCGTACGGCAGGATCAGCACGACCGCGTCGTCGGGGATCTCGGCCGTCGCGGCGCCTGAGGCGATGCCGGGTGGCGTCTCGAGATCCGTGCGCCAGACGTCGCCACGGGGTACGGGCAGCAGGCAGATCACCGCGACCGCGGCGACCACCAGCCGAAGGGCCACGACGGCCGGCTCCTCCCGCTCGCGCGGAACGACGAAGAGCGCCACGAGGACGCCGATCCCCAGCCACGCGTAGACGACGATCCGCGTGGGCAGCGCGAGCTTGATCAGCGGCAGGTGCGCGATCCACTGCCATGGCATCGCCCAGTGCGGATCGCCGCTGATCGTCAGCTCCGCCCCGAGCGCCAGCACGATCGACAGCAGCACGCCGAACGCGATCACCCAGACCCACCGCTCGCGCCGCCAGCGGATCAGCCCACCGAGCGCCGCGACGATCAGCACGGGGCCGAGATAGCCGAGCTGCTCGGTCAGATTGCCGACGAACTGCAGCGAGTCGCCGTCGAAGCGCTGTCCGCCCGCCCACGTGACGATCGTCGGGACGACCAGGTTCTTCAGGTCGATCGTGTAGAGGTCGGGGCGAATGCGCTGATCGATTGGATTCGGGTGCAGCAGCGCGGCGATCAGCAGCGGCGATGCGATCGCGACCGCGATCCCGTACGCCCCGGCGATCCACGGCACCGCCCGCACGATGCGGCCACGAAGATCGGCAGGGCCGAGCGCCAGCGCGCAGAGCAGCGTCAGCACGCCGACCAGCGTCGCCGTCGCCGCGATCTCGGTGAAGGTCAGGAACTGCATCGCGATCAGCGCCGCCAGCACCAGCATTCCGCGCCCGGGACGCACGGACCGCTCGATCAGCCGGAGCACCATCAGCACGATCAGCGGCAGGGCCCAGACCAGAGCGAGGTTCACGTGGTTGAGCGTCTCGCCGAGCATGTACGAGGAGAAGCCGAAGATCCAGCCGCCGATGATTGCGGCCAACGTGCTGCGCGTGATGTGGCGGCAGAGCAGGTAGGCGCCCCAGGCGGCCAGCGCGGGTGCTGCGAGCGCCAGCAGGTTGTACGAGGCGAGCGGTCCGGCGGCCGCCGTCAGCGGCGCCAGCAGGATCGCCGGACCGGGGATCGTCGTGGCCCACGCGAGGTTGAAGCCCTGGGGGGCGTCGATGCGATCGGTCAGGAACGGCGCCTGGTTGCCGGCCAGCGTCTCGACCCAGTGCACGAGCGACCAGGAGAAGAAGCCCTGATCAGCGCCGAAGCTGCCGACGACGGCGTCGTGCGGCGCGCGCAGCCAGAAGCGCCCGAGCAGGAGCGCGGACGCCGCGGCATAGCCGAGCAGCACCCAGAGCGGCTCGAGGCGTCGCATGCAGCGGAGTGTATGGAAAAAGCAGAGAGCCGGGCGGTCTCCCGCCCGGCTCTCCGGGTCGAACGCTGGTATTACGCAAGCTGCGCTGCGGCGGTGAGCCGCGGCCCCAACGCGGGCTAGGCGATTCCCTGTCGGTCCAGGGGCGCGCCCTTACGTGCGTCGACCTCCACTTGCCGTGCAGTCGCTATTCAGAACGGACCACCTCCTCTCCGCGGTGGCCCGAAGGTATCACTCGGAGGCGACCCTCGCCACACGGATTTCCGTTACCGGAAGTTCTTCCAGTACGCGCTCGGCGTGGGGCCGACCTGACCCTGGTACTTCGACCCCAGCGCGCCCGATCCGTACGGCTTCTCGGCCGGCTGATCGAGGTTCATGAAGGACATCTGGCCGATCTTCATGTCGGGGTAGAGCGTGATCGGCAGGTTCGCGACGTTGGCGAGCTCGAGCGTGACGTGCCCGTCGAAGCCGGGGTCGATGAAGCCGGCGGTCGAGTGCACCTGCAGACCCAGGCGACCGAGCGAGCTCTTGCCCTCAAGGCGCGAGACGATGTCGTCGCCCAGCGTGACGCGCTCGAGCGTCGCACCGAGGACGAACTCGCCGGGGTGCAGGATGAAAGGTCCGCCGTCGGTGATCTCGATCAGCTCGGTCAGCTCGGCCTGCTCCTGCTTGACATCGATGTGGCCGTAGCGGCTGTTCTTGAACACGCGGAAGCGACGATCGCAGCGGACGTCGATCGAGGCCGGCTGGATCAGCGCCTCATCGAAGGGATCGAGTTGGATGCGCCCGGCGTCGATCGCCGTGCGGATGCCGCGGTCGGACAGAACCATTGCTGCGCAGCATTGCAGGCGCGGGGGACGTGCGAGGGCGCGTCGGCACGGGTACGCTGCGCATGTGAGCACCCGGGTCATCGCGCGGCGCTACACGTTGGAGGTGCCCGAGTCGGCCGCGCCCGGCAGCACCGTCTGGCGCGGGCGCGATTCGACGAATGGCGGCGCCGTCGTGGTGACGCTGCTCGATGAGCATCCCGAGGTCGACACCACGTTGGCCGCGCTGATTGCGGTTCGGCATCCGGCGCTGCCCGTCGTCCTGGATCACGGCGTCGACGGCGTCACGCGGTACGTCGTGACGCCCGCCCGCTCCGGGCAGTCGGCGCGGGCGCGGCTGCTCAGCGCCGGATGCCTCGAGCCAGCGGAGGCCGCGGAGCGCGCGGCAGAGCTCGCGGACGCACTGGTCGCGCTGCACGCCCGAGGGCTGGTGCAGGGCCGCCTCGACCTCGACCACGTGGTCGCCGACGAGCAGGGCCCGCTGCGGCTCGAGGACCTCGCCACCGGCGGCCTCGCCCGACCCGCCGATCAACCCGACGATGATCTGCGCCAGCTCGCGGGTGTCCTGCGTGACCTGCTCGGTCTGGCCGTCGACGCCAATCCGCTCGAGGCCGAGGGCGTGCCACCCCGCCTCGCCGGGCTGCTGCAGAGCCTCGCCTCGTTCACGCCACCTCCGGCCGCCGATGCGCGTGACGCGCTGCGGCGGATCGCCCGCGAGCAGGCTCCCGGGTGGGAGCCTTTCGCGGCCGTCGCCGCGTCCGTGCCCGTGGCGTTCGAGGAGGTGCCTGCCGCGCCGCGCAATCGCGGCCTCAAGCTGCTGGTTGGCCTGCTCGCGCTGGCCGTCATCGTGCTGGCCGTGATCGTGGTGATCGGGGTCGTCGACCGCCGTGATGCGGATCAGCGCGCTGCGCAAACCGAGCTGCCCGGTCCGATCACGACGCTGTCGGATCCGTCAACGGTCGAGGGTGGCACGATCACCGAGCCGGTCACGACGCCGGTCGAGACGACACCGGTCGGCCCCAATCGCACGCCGCGTGGGCTTCGGATCGCGGCGATCACGCCGCTCGACCCCGCCGGCGACATCACGGAGAACAACGATCAGGCGCGCTTCGCCATCGACGGTTCGCCGACGACCGGCTGGTCCACGGAGATCTACAGGCAGGGCGTGATCGAGAAGAAGCGCGGCGTCGGCCTGCATCTGCACCTTGCGGTGCCCAGCCGCGTGCGCCGCATCACCATCGCCAGCGTCCCCGTCGGCGCGACCGTCGTGCTGTACGGCGTCCGCGGCGCCGTCCCGGCGAGGGCGCCGCGGGACTGGACGCAGCTGACCGATCCGAAGGAGCTCAAGCGCGGCACCTCACGGATTCCGATCCGCCGCACCGCCCCGCTGACCGACGTGCTGATCTGGATCACGGGCCTGCCGCCGGTTAAGGGCGGCTACGCGGTGGCGTTCAAC
>JBPCSK010000291.1:0-12350 GCA_051007275.1 Gaiellales bacterium
ATCTTGTGCTGCCTCCAGAAGTCCTCGAGCACGAAGTCGATGATCCGGTTGTCGAAGTCCACCCCGCCGAGGAAGGTGTCGCCGCCCGTGGCGAGGACCTCGAAGACGTTCCCGGAGAGCTGGAGCACGGAGACGTCGAAGGTGCCGCCGCCGAGGTCGAAGACGAGCACCTTCTGCTCGCCCTCCTTCTCGATGCCGTAGGCGAGCGCGGCCGCGGTCGGCTCGTTGATGATGCGCAGGATGTTGAGGCCGGCGATGCGGCCGGCGTCCTTGGTGGCCTGGCGCTGCGCGTCGTTGAAGTACGCGGGCACCGTGACGACGGCGTCGGTGACGGGCTCGCCGAGCTTGGCCTCGGCGTCGGCCTTGAGCTTGCCGAGGATCATCGCGGAGAACTCCTCGGGGGAGAACTCGCCGCCACCCGCGCTGACGCGGGCGTCGCCGTTGTCGCCGGCGATGACGCTGTACGGGATCATCGTCATCTCCTCGGAGACCTCACCGGACTTGCGTCCCATGAAGCGCTTGATCGAGAAGATGGTGTTCTCCGGGTTGGTGACGGCCTGGCGCTTGGCGGGCGTGCCAACCAGGCGCTGGTCGTCCTTGCTGAATGCGACGACGGACGGCGTGGTGCGTCCGCCCTCCGTGTTCTCGAGGACAGTGGGCTCGTTGCCCTCGAGAACTGCCATGCAGGAATTGGTGGTACCGAGATCGATGCCGATGACGCGACCCATGTGGGATATGCCTCCGTGTGGTGGTGAAAGGGGATGAAACGGGAACTGCAGGCGCCGACAGGACCGGCGCGTACTGGCATCCTACACTCTCAGTGCCACAGCATCAAGTTTTCTTTTTGTAAGGATTTATATCCGCCTGTGAGAGCGAAAACCACAGGCGCCGCCGGAGGGAGTAGCATCACGGCATGCGCCGCATTCCCCTGCTCCTCGCCGTCGCCCTGCTCGCCGTTCTGGCGGTCAGCGGCACCGCGCAGGCCGCGGGGCGGCTCAGCGCGGCGCAGGTCGCCAACCGACTGAAGGCCAATCACGCCTTCGTGCAGCCCGGCTCGTCCCCGAAGCCCGACGTCGCGGCGCTCCGCGCCGTGGCCGCCGCCAACCCGTCGTTCTACCTCGTCGTGCTGAAGAGGCCGCTGGCGGGCGCGAGCAACGCCAAGGGCTCGGCGCGCCTGCTCACCCTGGCGCTCCAGCCAACCGCACCGAAGGCCACCGTCGGGGTCGTGCAGGGCGGCAAGCTCGGCGGCGCCTCGCTGTCCTACCCGCAGGAGCGCATCGACAAGGCGGTCGCCGACACGGGCAAGGTCGCGTCGACGGATCCCACCGGCGCGCTCACGAGCTTCACGCAGGCCGTCAGCAAGCCCAACATCAATCCGTCGGACGGTGGCAGTGGCGGCAGCGGCGGCGGCGTCCCGTTCTGGCAGTGGCTGATCCTGATCATCCTCGTCGTCGGCATCGTGCTGGTGGTGCTGCGCATCCGCGCCCGCTCCAACGAGCAGCGCAAGCGTCGCCGCGGCGGCTCGATCTGGACCGCCCGCGAGTTCCATCTCGACCGCCTCGAGAGCCTGGCTGCGCGCCACGCCGCCCTCGCTGGCGAGACCTCCGGCGGCACGGAGGATCCAGAGGCGATCGATCACCTGCAGACGGCGGGCGCGCGTCTCCTGGCCCTGCGTCGCACCCTCCCCGCCCTGACATCGCCGCGTGAGCTCCGTACCGTTGCCGGCGAGCTGGATGCGGTCGAGTGGGAGATCCTCTGGGTCGAGTACCGCATGTCCGATCACGCCCCGCCGTCGCCGATCATGCGTGGCTTCCCGGGTCTCTGCTTCTTCTCCCACGAGCATGGCCTCGGCACGGAGCCGATCGAGCTGCGCAAGCCCGATGGCACGATCGCCACGGTCTACGTGAGCCCCGAGAATCGGCTCGCGCTCGAGCGCGGCGATGCGCCGACGGTCTCGCTGGTCCACGTCGGCTCGCGCATGGTCCCATGGCCGACGGCTCCGTCCTGGTACGGCGCGTACGGCTGGAACGCCGACGACCTGCCGGGCCTCGAGTACGGCGGCCAGCAGATCTGGGGCATCGATGGTCCTGAGGAGCACGAGCACGAGGAGTCGCTGGCTGGTGACGAGCCGCTCGTCTCGTACCCCGCCGACGGGGTGGACGCAACCGGCGCGGCCACCGCCGCCGAGACCCGCGATGGCGAGCTGGCCATGCCGGGCGAGGACGCCACACGCAACGAGGACTCGACGCGCGCCTGGGATCCGGAGACGGACGCCGCCTTCGAGGGTGCCGACGATCCGTTCATGCCGCCCGTCGAGGCACCGCCGGCGCAACCCGTCGCGCCCGCCGCCCCCACGGCGACCGGCGAGGACGAGCCCTCCTGGGAGGAGCCATCGTACGAGGCGCCGCCGGCCGTGCCGGTGCCCTCCGAGCCCGACCTGCCGCCCGCGCTGTCGCTGCCGTCCGTCGAGAGCGCCGAGTCCGGCTTCGAGGAGCTCGACCTGCCGGCGCCGAGCGGGCTCGTCGAGGAGCCGCTGGACGACCCTGAGGCCTCCGAGGAGCTCTTCCCGGACCCGCCGGTGCACCCGGAGTTGAGCGACGACGAGGACACGCTCGACGGGCTCCGCCTGCCGACGAAGCCCGACTCCACGCTGGAGTGGGACCCGTTCAGCGACGGTCCCGGCGGCGAGACGCGTCAGTAGCCATGCCGGAGGCGCAGTGGTACTGGGGTGCCGTCGTGCGCGTCGACGCCGCCCATGACCTGCTGACCGAGCTCGCCCGTCAGGTGGACGGTGATCGCGTGCGCTCGCAGGATCCGACGACGGGGCACATCACGCTCTTCTACGCGCCCCTCCGCGGCCGCGAGGCGGCATCGCAGCTGGCCGACCGCGTCCGGGCGAGCATCGCCACGGTGTCGTCGTTCGACCTGCACTGCGACGGCTTCGACGAGTTCGCCTCCGAGACGCGCCCCGTCGCCTGGCTCGGCATCACGGCCGGCGGTGCGGAGCTGACCGCACTGCGCGACGCGCTTTGCGGCTGCGACGAGGACTGCCATCGCCATGCCTTCGTGCCGCACCTGACGCTTGCGTATGGCGAGGACCCCGCCGCCTATGCGGCGGTCCGTGACGCGATCCGCGCGACCGCCGACCGCGCCCGCATCACCGAGCACATCGACGCGATCTGGATCGCGGGCTTCCCGGTAGACGGCCACCCGGCCCGTGATCTGCGATACGTCGAGCGACTGCCGCTGTCCGGCGGCTGATCCGAACCCCCTCTACACTGCCGCCATGTCCACGCGCCCGCCGCTCGTCGATTCGTTCGATCGCCGTATCGAGAGCGTCCGCGTGTCCGTCACGGATCGCTGCAACTTCCGCTGCAAGTACTGCATGCCGGCGGAAGGCCTCGAGTGGCTGCAGCGCACCGAGGTCCTGACGTTCGAGGAGATCGAGCGCCTCGCGACGATCCTCGCCGCGATGGGCGTGTTCCACGTGCGTCTCACCGGCGGCGAGCCGCTCGTGCGGCGCGACGTGCCCGACCTCGTCGAGCGCCTCGTCAAGGTGCCGGGGCTCACGGATCTCGCGCTGACGACGAACGGCATCGCGCTGCGCACGCTGGCTGGCCCACTCGTCGATGCCGGCCTGCGTCGCATCAACGTCTCGCTCGACAGCCTCGACCACTCCCGCTTCGCCGAGATCACGCGTCGCGACATGCTCGATCGGGTGCTCGAGGGCCTCGAGGAGGCCGAGCGGTACCCCGAGCTGCGCCCGATCAAGGTCAACGCGGTGGCGATGCGCGGCTTCACCGAGCAGGAGGTCATCGCCTTCGCCGAGCTCGCCCGCCGCAAGCCCTACGTCGTGCGCTTCATCGAGTTCATGCCGCTCGACGCCGACCGCACCTGGACGAAGGCCGACGTGCTGACCGGTGACGAGATCCGCGCGATGATCGAGACCGTCTACCCGCTGGTGCGGCTCGATGCCCCCGCGTCCTCGACCGCCGAGCGCTGGGGCTTCGCCGACGGCGCGGGCGAGATGGGCTTCATCAATCCGGTGTCGCAGCCGTTCTGCTCGTCCTGCGACCGCATTCGCATCACCGCCGAGGGCGCCTTGCGCACGTGTCTCTTCGCCAACGAGGAGACCGATCTGCGCACGCCGCTGCGTTCGGGCGCCAGCGATCTCGAGCTCGAGGAGATCATCCGCGGCGCGGTGCTCAACAAGCGGATGAAGCACCAGATCGGCGAGGCCGGCTTCGTGCATAGCGCGAAGTCGATGAGCCAGATCGGCGGCTAGACCACAGACGTACGGCGCTATTGCCGCGCCCGCAGTACCATTGCCCTGTGGCTGACGCGAATGCGAATCCTGCTCGGCGCGCCGTCGATCGGATCGGGCGCCACCTGCCGCGCGGCTGGCGCGACTTCTGGCTGCAGTTCGCGATTTTCTGGTCGTTCTACGTCGCGTACGAGGCGAGCCGCACGCTCGCCCAGCCGGATCGCTACGTGGCCCTTCGCAACGCCGTCGACGTCGTGCGCGCCCAGCAGGTGCTCGGCATCAACCTCGAGCAGAACGTGCAGGCGTGGGCGATCAACGCTCCCGGCATCGTCATGCAGATCGCGAACTGGACGTACTTCAACTGCCAGTTCACGATCACGTACGCGCTGCTCCTGTTCATCTACTTCCGCCGCAACCACGCGTTCTACTTCATCCGCAACGCGCTGCTCGCCACGAGCTTCGCGGCGCTCCTCGGGTACATCCTGCTGCCGACGGCGCCGCCGCGCATGCTCGGCGGCCTCGGCTTCATCGACACGCTCAACCAGACGTCGGTCAATCACAACTCCGGGATCGTCGCCTGGTTCGCCAACCCCTATGCCGCGATGCCATCGCTGCACACGGCCTATGCAGTGATCATCGGCTGCGCGGGGGTGCTCGTCTTCTCGCACGCGCTGCTGAAGGTGGTCTGGATGCTGTATCCGGGACTCGTCGTCTTCTCGATCATCGCGACGGCGAACCACTGGTTCCTCGACGCCACCATCGGCGCGTTCGTCGCACTGTTCGCGCTGCTGTTCGCGTTTGCCGTGAGCCGCGGCACGATTCCGACGCTCGGTGCGCTCGGTCGCGCCAAGGGTGCGAAGCCGCCGGCGTACGCGACGCGTACGGCCGACGCGCTGCCGCAGCGCGCCTGAGCGACCGCTCGTCGGTCGTCACCGACCGCTCGTCGGCCCGCGCACCGTTCATCCATGCGCGCGCCCTACCGTTGGCGGCAATGGGCGTCGAGCGACTGCAGCAGGAGTACACAGACGGCACGCGCCGCGTGATCGCGGGCCTGATGTCCAAGGTGTCGCGCATCCCCGTGACCGCCAACCAGGTCACGATGATCGGCTTCGTCATCAACGTGATTGCCGCGATCCTCGTCTACCGCGAGAGCTTCATCGCCGGCGGCGTCGTCTTCCTGATCGGCTCGATCCTCGACGTCTTCGACGGTGCCGTCGCCCGTGCGCGCGGCGAGGACGGTCCGAAGGGCGCCATCTTCGACTCCGTGCTCGACCGTACGTCCGAGGCGATCATGTTCGGCGCGATCGCGCTCGTCTTCGCGCACGACGGCAACGAGGTCGCGCTGTTCGCCGTGATCGTCGCGCTGACCGGCTCGTTCATGACGTCGTATCTGCGCGCCAAGGCCGAGTCGATGGGCCTCGACGGCACGCACGGCATGATGGCGCGCGCCGAGCGCGTGGTCCTGATCGCCGCTGCCCTCCTCTTCGCCCCGCTCGGCGCCCTGCCGTGGGGCATCATCCTGCTCGCCATCCTGTCCGCCATCACCGTTGCGCAGCGTGCCCGTCACGTCATGCGTCAGCTCTAGACCACCACCACCGGAGGTACCTGAACGTGTCCACTCCCCAGAATCGCGCGCGCCGCTCGGACGGCAAGGTTCGCGTCGCCATCGTCGGCGTCGGCAACTGCGCCTCCTCCCTCGTCCAGGGCGTCGAGTACTACAAGAACGCCTCGGCCGACGAGGTCATCCCCGGCCTGATGCACGTGAACCTCGGTGGCTACCACATCAAGGACATCGAGTTCGTCGCGGCCATCGATATCGACAGCAAGAAGGTCGGCAAGGACCTCTCCGACGCGATCTTCTCGGGTCAGAACAACACGGTCAAGTTCGCGCGCGTGCCGAAGAAGGGCGTCGTCGTCCAGCGCGGCATGACGCACGACGGTCTCGGCAAGTACCTCTCGCAGGTCATCACGAAGGCGCCGGGCGAGACGTGCGACGTCGTCAAGCTGCTGAAGGACTCGAAGGCCGACGTCCTGGTCTCCTACCTGCCGGTGGGCTCGGAGGAGGCGACGAAGTGGTACGTCGAGCAGGCTCTGGCCGCCGGCGTCGCCTTCGTCAACAACATCCCGGTCTTCATCGCCCGTGAGGCCTACTGGGCCAAGCGTTTCAAGCAGGCCGGCCTGCCGATCATCGGCGACGACATCAAGAGCCAGGTCGGCGCGACGATCATGCACCGCGCTCTCGCGACGCTGTACGAAGACCGCGGCGTGCACCTCGAGCGCACGTATCAGCTGAACGTCGGCGGTAACACCGACTTCCTGAACATGCTCGAGCGCGAGCGCCTCGAGGCGAAGAAGATCTCGAAGACGAATGCCGTCACCTCGCAGATCCCGCACGACATGGGCGCCGACAACGTGCACATCGGCCCGTCGGATCATGTGCCGTGGCTGACCGACCGCAAGTGGGCGTACATCCGCCTCGAGGGACGCGCCTTCGGCGACGTGCCGCTGACCGCCGAGGTCAAGCTCGAGGTGTGGGACTCCCCCAACTCGGCCGGCATCGTGATCGACGCCGTGCGCCTGATCAAGCTGGCGCTCGACAATGGCATCTCGGGTCCGCTCGAGTGGCCGTCCGCGTACCTGATGAAGTCCCCACCGGTCCAGCATCGCGACGAGCTGGCCCGCGAGGAGGTCGAGGCGTTCATCAAGAAGTACGGCAAGAAGGGCTCGACCCGCTCGGCCGCCGCGAAGAAGCCGGCCGCCCGCACGGCGGCGAAGAAGCCCGCTGCCAAGAAGCCGGCGGCCAAGAAGCCCGCTGCCCGCTCCGCGGCCGCTGCCAAGCCTGCGACCCGCGCGGCTGCCAAGCCGGCAGCCCGCGCCGCGGCCAAGCCGGCCGCCAAGAAGCCGGCGGCACGCAAGCCGGCTGCCAAGAAGCGCTAAGCGCCTCGCGATCCCCCCGCACGACGACGGCGGGCGCCTCCGGGCGCCTGCCGTTCGCGTTTCCGGACACGATGGGCCCGGGCCCGTCGCGCCGTACCATTCCGTGACGTTCCGGTTTCATGTCGCGCGACTCTGACGCGGGCAATGCGCCGCATCTTGCGTCAACCGTGTCGCGTCCCCGTCATACGCCGGCGTGCGGGCGAACGAGAGGCGCACCGATCCGTCACACGATCTCGGCACCGGCTGGACAAAATGGGCCCGGGCCCATTTTGTCCAAACCGCTAGGGTGCGGGTATGCGCATCGCCATCTTCACCTCCACCGCGCTGGATCGCTCGAGCACGGAATGCGATGCCGCCGTCGCGCTCGCCGACGCCGTGTGCGATCACGGCGCCGAGGTTCTGCTGGTCGGCACCGCGCGCAGCACCGGCATGCAGACGGCAGGGCGCCTGACGATCCGCGCGCTGGAGCGCAGCGGCGCAGACGCGCTCGCCCACACCGGACCGGGCGCGCGGCAGCTTGCCGTCAGCGGCCCCGTGTGGACGTGGGCCGCCGATGCCGCCACGCGACGTGTGATCGGCCATGGCGACCTCGATCTCGTCGTCCTGCTGGGCGATGACGACTCCCCGCTGGCACAGGTCGTGCTCGACGCCGCGCCCAGCACCCAGCGCGTCGGTCTGACCGGCACCAAGAAGGCAGCGAAGGAGGTCATCGCGCTCGCCGGTGACCACGCGCGCCGGCCCTCGCCGCTCGCCCTACCGGAACCGATCCTCGCCGACTTCCACCTGCACACGTACCACTCGCACGACTGCAGCACCACCGTCGATGACCTCGCCCAGCGCGCAGTGGAGCTCGGCATCGGCGCGCTGTGCGTCACCGACCACGACTCCGTCGCCGGCGGATACGCAGCCAAGGCGCACGTCGAGGCCAACGGCGTCCCCGTGCACATCGCCGTCTCGAGCGAGATCAAGACGCGCAAGCAGGGCGAGGTGATCGGCATCTACCTCAAGGAGGACGTGCCACCTGGCATGACCTTCGCCGACACGGTCGACGCCATCCGCGCCCAGGGCGCGTTCGTCTACGTGCCGCACCCGTTCGACGCGCACCACGCGATTCCGCCGGCGGCGCTGCTCGAGCGCCTGGCGCCGCAGCTCGACGCGCTCGAGGTCGCCAATGGTCGCCTCGCGCGGGAGCACTACAACGACAGCGCCTTGGCCTTCGCACGGCGCCTCGGTCTCCCCGAGGGCGCGGGCTCGGATGAGCACGTGATCTCCGGCCTCCTCACCGCGGGCCTCGAGCTGCCCGCATTCCACGACCCGGCGTCGCTGGCGCTCGCGCTCGGCGACGCACGTGTCGTTCGGAACCAGAAGTCCTTCCTCGCGCTGCAAGTGCGCAAGTGGTTCCGCACAAGGAGGCGACCACCGCGCGCCGAATGACGAGTGACGCGCCGTGGCTGAACCTGACGAGATCAACGAGCGGTACCTGGCCCGAGCCATCAAGGCCATGAACGCGCTGGGCGACGAGCTCGCCGATCGGGTCGATCCCGACGATCCCACGAGCACGCCCGTGCTCGGCTCCGGGCACCCGATGGCCGACATCATGCTGCTCAAGACGGCGGCCCAGCCGGCGGAGATCCAGGAGGGCGTCGCCTTCTTCGGTCGTGCCGGCGGCGCGATCCTCAAGAGCATCACGCGCGTCGGCATCGATCCCACGACGATCTACGGCACCAACTGCCTCAAGTGCCGCCACGACGACCTCGACGACGCCAAGGGCGCGGCGGCGAAGGTGCTGCTGCGCGAGATCCAGATCACCGAGCCGAAGATCATCGTCTGCATGGGCACGGCGACCGCCGAGTTCATCAACCGCATCAGGGTCCCCCTCGCCGAGCAGATCGATCCCGAGCTGATCGGCGCGGTGCAGCAGCTGACGCCCACGATCGAAGCGCTGGTCACCCCGGACATCGACGAGTCGCTCGACGAGGAGTCGTCGAAGCGACGCTTCTGGAAGGCATTCCAGGAGCTGGGGCGCTGGTACAGCGCCCTGCCGCCCTACTGATCGCGCTTCACGAACCGCGCCACGCACTCGACGTGCGGCGTGTGCGGGAACATGTCGACCGGGCGGACGATCTCGAGGTCGTACCCGCCCTCGGTCATCAGGATCGCGTTGCCCGCCAGCGTGGTCGGGTTGCAGGACACGTAGACGATCGTCTTGGCGCCGAGCTCGAGGACGCGCTTGACCGCCTTCGGGGTGAGGCCCGCGCGTGGCGGGTCGATCACGACGAGGTCCGGCATCGGGGCGCCGGCCTCGACGAGGGGCTCGATCGCCTTCTGCACATCGCCGGCGATGAACTCCGCGTTGTCGATGCCATTGCGCTGCGCGTTCTGCGTGGCCTGCTCGACCGCCTCGGGGACGATCTCGATACCGACCACGCGACCAGCGTCGCGCGCGAGGGCGAGGCCGATGGAGCCGATGCCGCTGTAGAGGTCCCAGACGACCTCGCTGCCCGTCAGGCACGCCTCCTCGATCGCGATGCCGTAGAGCTTCTCGCACATGTCGGTGTTCGTCTGGAGGAAGCCGTTCCACGGCACGTGCAGGGTCAGCCCGAGGATCTCCTCGCGGTAGAAGTCCTGACCGTGGATGAGCTTTGTCGGGTGGCCGTAGGTCGTCTCGGACTGCCCGCTGTTGCGCGTGTGCATCAGTCCGACGAAGCCGGGGACCGACTCGATCAGCTCGTCCACGAGATTGGCGGGGCGCGGCAGATTGATGTCGGTGGTGACGAGCGCGAGCAGCACCTCGCCGGTGCGCTTGGAGTGGCGGACCACGAGATTGCGCAGGTCACCCTCGTGCAGGCGCTGGTCGTACGCGACGAGGTCGGTCGTGCGCGCCCAGCGCTGGATCGCGTCCTTGGCGGCGTTGGCGGCCTCGTTGATCAGGAAGCAGCGCTCGATCTCGAGCACCTGGTCCCAGCGACCGGCCCGGTGGAACCCGAGCGCGGGCCCCTCCTCCGTCTCGGTGAACGTGAGCTCCACCTTGTTGCGGTACTCGAGGTTGTCCTCAGCGCCGACGATCGGCTCGACCGGGACGTCGGGCAGATGCGCGATGCGGCCGATGGCGTCGCGCACGAGCTGCGCCTTCTCCACGAGCTGTGCCGAGTAGGCGTAGGTCTGCCAGCGACAGCCGCCGCACATTCCCACGTGCGGGCAGGTCGGCTCGACGCGGTCGGCACCCGGCGACAGCAGCTCGACGACGTCGGCCTCGCCGTGGCGACGGCGTGCGCTGCGCAGGCGGATGCGCACGGTGTCGCCGGGTAGCGCCCGATCGACGAAGACGACGTAGCCGTCCATGCGCGCCACTCCGCGACCTCCGGTCGCGAGCGACTCGATCACGACGTCGGCGACGTCACCACGGGAGGGTCGGTCGGCCACGGGACGGATCGTACGCGAGCGCGGCGGTCAGGCGATCCGCACGCGCCGGGGGAACGCCCGGCGCGTGCGGATGCCGGCTACGCCGACGCGGACTTGGAGCTGTCGTTGCCCAGGATCAGCAAGATGATGAGCGAGATCAGCGGGAAGAAGAACCCGAGCACCGTCCAGAGGTTCTGGTTGCGATTCCGCGCTCCCGCCATGCTGCGGCAGACGAGCGCGAACACGACGGCGATGCCGACGACGACGATGAAACTGATGACACCCGACACGCGATACCCCCTGATGACGCCGCGGTAGTGCGGCTGGGTCGAGTGTACGCCGCTGATCAGCGCGCGCCGAGGCACAGGGCCCCGGCGCGCACCACTGACCTACGCTGCGCTGCCGCGGTTCTTCTTGCCGAGGATCAGCAGCACGACGAGTGCGATGATCGGGAAGATGAAGCCGAGGATGGCCCAGCCGACGCGGCTGCGGTTGCGTCCGCCGGCGAGGCTCGCGCACACGATCGCGAACACGACCGAGATGACGAGTCCACTGACGATGCCGATGGTCTGGCTCATGGTGCTCCTTGGGGACACGGACCGCAAGAATCGCGGTCTCCGCGAGGATACGTGGTGCGTCGGGCACCATCGTCACGCCGCGCGTATCGGTCACACCGCGGTGCGGGACCACGAAACGTGAGCCTGTGTGCACGCAGATGCCACGGGAATGCGCCTCACCTGCGTGCGGGGAACGGCATCAGGATCACCGCATGCGCGCTCGCACGGGTCAGGCGACGATCGAGGCGATAGTGGTGCTCGTCGTCGTGATCGCACTGGTCGGTGCGCTGGCGGCAAACGGCGCCTTCGCATGGCTGCCGCGGGTGCTCGCACGCACGACCACGGTGCTGGCCCCCGATCGAGCCGCCAGCCCCACTTCCGCTGACCTCGCGTTCCTCGATCACGCGATCGCCCGCGACCGCGATGCCGACGGTCCCATGCTCCGCGATGCCCTGCTGCGCCTCGCCCAGACGGTCGGTCCGACCGCTGCTCGCGCCATCGCGATCGATCACCTGCTGCGCCAGTATGCGCCCCTGCCGGCTCGACGCCTGCGCGCATTGGGCGACCCGTCGTTCGCGCTGGCACGGCCCGCATTCTCTGGCGTGGGGCCTGGCACGTCCGAGCTGTGGTCACAGGAGGAGCCCCGCGCGCCCACCGCGGTGCGCATCGTGACGGCAGACGACGAGCGCCACTGGCGCGGGAGCCAGCGCGCGACGATCGCAACCCGCGCCGTCGAGCTCGGGGTATCGGGCGCGATCGCCCTGGCCGGGGCCGTCAGTCCCGCGACGACGCCCGTGTCGATCGGCCTCGGCGCGGCGGCCGCCGCGATGGACGTGACGAGCATCGCGATCCCGAGTGGCAGCCGCGAGGACGATGTGCTGCTGTGCCGCTTCGTCTGGCGCCGCAATCACGCCCAGCCGCAGTGGATCGCAAGCCACCCCGCCGACGCCCTGCGCCTGGCGCTCGAGCAGCGCGTGCCGGCAGTCGAGCTCACCGTCATCCGCGGCGGCGGCATCCTCACCCGCGACGTCGTGCGCAGCCATGCGACGACCTGCTGATCGCCGCGGCCAGAGCACGGCCGAATGGGTCGCCGTGGTGCTCGCCGTCGGCGCCGTGCTCGGGGCGACGACCTGGCTGGGCGCACCGCAGCCGCTGCGCATCGCCCGCGCGCTCGTGCCCGGCGAGGCGGC
>JBPCSK010000292.1:0-1894 GCA_051007275.1 Gaiellales bacterium
GCTACTGGCACAGCGCGGCGAGGATGCGGAGCTCGACCTGCGAGTAGTCGCAGGAGATCAGCTGCGTGCCGGGAGCCGCCACGAAGGCGGCGCGGATCTCCTGCCCGATCGGCGTTCGCACCGGGATCGCCTGGAGGTTCGGGTTCGTGCAGGACAGCCGGCCGGTGGCTGCCGTGTGCTGCGAGAACGTCGTGTGGATGCGACCATCGCCGGCGGCCGCCTCCGGAAGCGCACGCAGGTACGTCGATAGCAGCTTCGACAGCTCGCGCCAGCGCTCGATGACCGGGATGATCGGATGCAGCGGCCGCAGCTTGGCGAGCACGGTGCGATCCGTCGAGGGGCCCGTCTTGCCCGAGGTCTGCACGGGCAGGTCGAGGCGGCCGAACAGGATCTCCCCCAGCTGCTTGGGCGAGCCCAGCGTGAAGGGGCCTCCGGCGAGTCGGTGGGCCTCGGTCTCGAGCTCGGCGACCTCGGTGGCGCACCGCTGCGCGATGGCATCGAGCACGGGAATGTCGACGGCGATGCCGACGCGCTCCATCTCGGCGAGCACCGGCACGAGCGGCAGCTCCAGGTCGGCGAGGAGCGGCAGCAGCCGACGCTCGGCGAGGCGATCCGTGAGGGGCTGGCGCAGCAGCCGCACCGCGATGGCCTCGCGCACGGCGTCCGCGCCCTCGCCCTCGGTCGCGACGGTCAGGGCGTGCTCGCGCAGGAGGTCGTCGACCGGGTAGCCGTTGCGGCCGGGATCCAGCAGGTAGGCGGCCAGCGCCGTGTCGAATGCCGGGGCGATTCGCTCGGCGCCGACGGCACGCAGGGCGGTCTTGATGTCGTGCCCGATCAGCGCCGGCTCGACCAGTGCGGCGGCGATGTCGGGATCCGTCGCGTCGACCAGCCAGTGCCCCTGGTCGGTCGACACGGCCAGGAGCCCGTCGGCGACGGCGATGCCCGCCTCGACGCACTCGGCGAGCTGCGTCTGCAGCGCGGCGCCGGTGATGCGAGAGGCCGTCTCGCCCGGACCCACGGGGGTTGCGGTCGTGGCCGCCAGCGACGGCAGCAGATCCTCGAGATCATCCAGGCGGCGGAGCAGCTGGTGCATCTCCCACTTCCGGAACAGCTCCGCCAGCTTGGAGCGATCGGGTGGCGCATCGAGGACGGCACCGGGATCGAAGTCCGCGAGCTCGGGGATGTCTCGAACGATCGTGCCGAGCTCGCGCGAGCGGAAGGCCTCGTCGCGGTGCTCGATCAGATTCTGCTTGCGCTTCGGTCCCTTGATCTCGTCGATGTGCTCGTAGACGCCCTCGAGGGTGCCGTACGCATCGAGGAGCTCGGCAGCGGTCTTCTCGCCGATGCCGGGCACGCCGGGAATGTCGTCGGACGTATCGCCCTTGAGGCCGATCAGGTCGGGCACCGCGGTGTGCGGCACGCCGAGCCGCTCGGCCACGCGCTCCGGCGTGTAGACGAGGACCTCCGTCATCCCGCGGGGGTTCATCATCAGGCAGACGAGGTCGCTCACCAGCTGGAAGGCGTCGCGATCGGTCGAGACGATGCACGTGGCGATGGCCTGCTCGTCGGCAATGCGCGTGAGCGTGCCGATCACGTCGTCGGCCTCACGCCCGACGACGCTGAGGTTGCGATAGCCGAAGGCCTCGACCAGCTCCGGGAAGAAGGGGCGCTGCTCCTTGAGCAGCTCGGGCGTCGGCTTGCGCGAGCCCTTGTAGCCGGGGTGCAGCTCGAGACGCTCGGTCGGCTTCTCGTCCCAGCAGACGATCACGCCGGACGGCGTGTAGTCCTGCCGCAGCTTCATCATCATGCTCGCGAACCCGAACAGCGCGCCGGTCGGAAAGCCATCGCTCGTGGAGAAGTCCTCGGGCAGCGCGTAGAACGCGCGGTAGGCGAG
>JBPCSK010000293.1:0-6091 GCA_051007275.1 Gaiellales bacterium
GCACACGCCGTTCCAGTGGAGCGGCATGGCGCCCCCGGATCAGCTGCGCGTGAAGCAGGACTACCTGCGTCGCGCGCTCAAGGGGCGCCAGCTCAAGCTTTCCCTCCACGACGTCAGGACGAGCAAGCTGGAAGGCGCGCTCGGACGTGGACATTCGATCACCGGGGATGTGCTCGAGACGGCGTGGCGCGCGGGAGCGCGCTTCGACGCCTGGTCGGAGCACCACCGCGAGGAGCTCTGGCGCGACGCATTCGCCGCCGCCGGGCGCGACCTCGAGGTGGAGGCGACGCGCGAGCGCGATCCCCTCGACCCGCTGCCGTGGGATCACGTGCGCAGCGGTGTGTCCAAGGAGTTTCTGCTGGATGAGTGGTGGCAGAGTCGCGCCGAACGGCCGACCGGGGATTGTCGATGGGATGGCTGCAGTGACTGCGGCGCCTGCGTCGGCCCCGTGCGGAACCGGTTGGTGGAGGCCTGATGCCGCCCATCCCGCAGATGCACACGCGTTGAGGATCGAGCTCCGTCTCGCCGTGCGTGATCGCGCGCGGTTCCTCAGCCATCTCGAGATGGTCGATCTGCTGCTGGCCGCGTTTCGGCGCGCCGGCTACGAGATCGCCTTGTCCAACGGCATGCGTCCCAAGCCCGTGATCAGCCTCGCCCTCGCGCGCGGCGTCGGCACGGCGTCGGAGGACGAGCGCTGCACGATCGAGCTCGTGGGTGACAGCCACGACCTCGGAGACCTGATTTCCCGACTCACCGCGACCTGTCCGCGGGGCGTCGTTCCCCTGGATGCCCGACTCGCCGGTCCCAAGACCGTCGCCGTCGGCGCCACCTATCGCATCACCTTCGATGCACCGGGCGAGCTACTCGCCCAGGCCGTCGACGCCTACGCGGCGTCAACGGAGCTTCCCATCGAGCGCCGCAGCCCGAAGCAGCGGCGCACGGTCGACGTGAAGCGCTTCGCCCCCGAGCCCCAGCTCGACGGCAGCAGCGTGATCGTCGACATCGCCATCCTCGAGGATGGCTCCGCCAAGCCGGACGAGGTCGTCCGCGCGCTCGCGAGCTGCGCGAACGCCGACCTCCCGCTGGCCGGAGTCACCCGACTAGCCGTTGCCATGGCGCCGAAACCGGCGCGCATGGCGACCACGGAGACCACATGAAGAAGATCCTGATATCCGCCGACGCGTACGAGACGAAGGCGGCGCTGATCGAAGACGATCGCGTCGTCGAGACGTACATCGAGCGCGAGGAGCGCCGCTCGCTGCTCGGCAACATCTACCTCGCGAAGGTCGACACGGTGCTGCCGGGCATGGAGGCGGCGTTCGTCGACGCCGGCATGGATAAGAACGCGTTCCTGCACGTCGCCGAGATCCGCATCGACGGCCTCGATCAGCGCGCACGTCGCTCCAAGCGCATCCAAGACCTCGTCAAGGGCGGGCAGTCGCTGCTCGTGCAGGTGACGAAGGACCCGATGAAGACCAAGGGCGCCCGCGTGACGATGGACATCTCGCTGGCGGGCCGGTTCCTCGTCTACGTGCCCGACGGCGAGGGCGGTGGCGTGTCGAAGCGCCTGCCCGACGGCGAGCGCGATCGTCTGCGCGACCTCGTCAAGCAGCTCAAGCCCCGTCTCGGCGGTGGCCTGATCGTCCGCACGGCCGCCAAGGGCGCCGAGCTGGCCGAGCTGGAGCGCGATCTCGCGCTGCTCGAGGACCAGTGGGAGGCGATCCGATCGCGCGTCGAGACGGCGAAGGCGCCCAGCCTGATCCACGCCGAGGTCGACATCGCCCTCGGCCTCGTCCGCGACGACTTTCGGCAGGACGTCGACGAGCTGATCGTCGACGACGAGAAGATGCATGACCGCATCGTCTCGTACGTCCAGGAGCGCAGCCCCGAGCTCGCTGAGCGCGTCAAGCGCCACACGGCCCAGACCGGACTGCTGCGCCGCTACGGCGTCGACGAGGCGATCGAGAGCACGCTCAAGCGTCGCGTCGACCTGCCCTCCGGCGGCTACCTGCTGTTCGACTACGCCGAGGCCTTCACGATCGTCGACGTCAACACCGGCCGCTTCGTCGGCAAGGGGCGGCTCGAGGACACGATCCTGCACAACAATCTCGAGTCGGCTCGCGAGGTCGTCCGGCAGCTGCGTCTGCGCGACCTCGGCGGCATCATCGTCATCGACTTCGTCGACATGGAGTCGAAGACGAATCGCGACCAGGTCATCGCCGCGCTCAAGGAGGAGCTGGCCAAGGATCGCTCGAAGGTGTACCTCGTCTCGATCAGCCCGCTCGGCCTCGTCGAGATGACGCGTCAGAACGTCACCGACGGCGTGCGCGAGATCATGACCACCGAGTGCCCGTGCTGTGCGGGCGAGGGGCGCGTCCTGAGCGATGAGACGATCGCCCTCGACAACCTGCGCACGCTGCGCCGCCAGGCGACGCTGTCGAGCTCCGAGGCGTTCCTCGTGGAGGTCAATGCGCAGGTCGCCGCGCGCATGATCGGCCCCGGCGGCACGCGCCTGGAGGAGCTGGAGAAGGACACCGGCAAGCACTTCTCGATCGTGGCGCGCGACGACGTGCCGCGCGAGCGCTGCGAGTTCGTCAAGCACGGCAAGATCAGCGAGGTCCTCGAGGACGCCATCCCCGTCGAGATCGGGCAGGAGCTCGAGGTCGCGCTGAGCGAGCCGCACATGTACCAGGCGGCAGATGCCGTGACGGTGATGGAGGGCGGCTACCGCGTCGTCGTCGCCGGTGCCGGCCCGTACCTGGGCGAGACCCACAAGATCAAGATCGAGCGCGTCGGACGCCTCGAGGCGCACGCCGTTCTGCTGGACGCCGCGCCGATCACGGAGGCGGAGATGATCAAGATGGTCGATCCCCGCTCCGACGTGCACGAGCCGCCGCGGCTCGTCGGCGAGCGCATCGACCTCGAGGGAAAGAAGCGCAAGGGCAAGCGCAGCCGCACGCCGTCCGCCACCATCGACACGCCGACCGGCGATATGACCGCGAGCGTCGGCGAGGAGACCGAGCCGCTCGAGAAGCCGATCGAGCCGGAGGTCGTCGAGGATGCCGTCCTGCTCGACGAGGACGGCAATCCGGTCGTCAAGCCGAAGCGTCCGCGCGGCCGCCGCAAGACGGCCGCCGAGCGCGCGGCCGAGGCCGGCGGCGACGAGGCCCTCGACGCCGAGGGCGCGTCGGACGACGATGACGACGAGGATGACGACGAGACCGCCACCGACGGTGGGCCCCGCACGCGCCGCCGTCGCGGTCGCCGTGGTGGCGCACGGCGCCGCACCGGCACCGGCGAGGCGGGGGAGTCCGCCGAGGGCGACAGCGGGTCGAGCGAGCCCGCGGCCGACTCGAGCGACGGTGATGCTGCCGCTGCGCCGGCCGATGGCGATGCGCCGGCACGCCCGAAGCGCCGCCGCAGTCGCGGCGGCCGTGGCCGCTCCTCGAGCAGCCGCAGCGGCGCCAACGCCGGTGGCACTGGGGGCGAGAGCGCTCAGGGCGACGGTGCGCCGAAGGCCGAGCCGAAGCCACGCGCGCCGCGTGCGCCTCGCGCTCCACGGTCGGACGCGCCCGCAGGTGCGGCCGCGCCCGCAGCCGAGAAGCCGTCGGCAGACGCCAAGCCGAAGGCCCCTGCCAAGAAGAAGAAGGGCCTGCTCGGCAGGATCCTCGGCAAGGACGATTGATCAGGTGGCAGGGGAGCGGAGCCTCGTGCCCCGCTTCTCTGCTACGTTCCCGCCCGTTGCCGCAGGTTGCGGCCCGTCTGAAGGTCAAGCATGTTCGCAGTCATTGCAGTCGGCGGTAAGCAGTACCGCGTAACCAAGGGTGAGTACCTCGTCGTCGATCGTCTCGCGGTCGACGAGGGCGGCACGTTCACGCCCGAAGTGGTCCTCGCCTCCGATGGCAAGACGACCGCCGCCACGGCCGACGCCTGCAAGGGCGTCAAGGTGTCTGCGCGCGTTCGCGAGCACAAGCTCGGCCCCAAGATCAACATCCGCACGTACAAGGCGAAGAAGAGCAGCTCGCGCCGCATGGGCTACCGCTCGCGGCAGAGCGTGATCGAGATCGAGTCGATCGCCTTCGGCAAGAGCACCCCGGCCAAGGAGGCTGAAAGTGGCGCATAAGAAGGGCCTCGGCTCCTCCAAGAACGGTCGCGACTCCCAGTCCAAGCGACTCGGCGTGAAGGTCTTCGGCGGTCAGACGATCCGCGCCGGCGGCATCATCGTCCGTCAGCGTGGCACCAAGTTCAACCCGGGTGCCGGCGTCGGTCTCGGCGTCGATCACACGATCTTCGCCACGCAGGACGGCATCGTCGAGTTCGGCCAGCGGCGCGGCAAGCGCATCATCTCGGTCGTCTCGACCGAGGCGTAAGCCGGGTAGCCGCCCGTGTTCTCCGACCGGGCGACGATCTACGTCGCAGCGGGACGCGGTGGCGATGGCGCGGTCGCGTTCCGGCGCGAGAAGTTCGTGCCGCGCGGCGGTCCGTCCGGTGGTGACGGTGGCAACGGCGGCAGCGTCGTCCTCGTCGCCGACGCCGCCCTGCGCGACCTGACCGCGGTGCGCCATCATCCGCACCTGACGGCCGACGACGGCCATGGTGGCGAGGGCTCCAACCGCACCGGCGCGATGGGGGTCGATCTGATCGTCCCCGTCCCCGTCGGCACGCAGGTGCTCGACGACGAGGACATGCTGATCGTCGACCTGGCCAAGCCGGGTGCAACGGCGATCATCGCCCACGGTGGTCGTGGCGGCTCGGGCAACCGGCGCTTCCGCACGGCTGTCCGGCAGGCGCCGCGCACGGCTGAGCTGGGCGGTCTCGGGGAGTAGCTCACGCTCACGCTGCAGCTCAAGCTCCTGGCCGACGCGGCGCTGCTGGGCTTCCCGAACATCGGCAAGTCCTCGCTGCTGCGCCGCATCTCGAACGCTCGGCCGAAGGTCGCGGACTACCCGTTCACCACGATCGAGCCGGTGCTCGGCGTCGTCGACCTCGCCGTCGATCGCCAGATCACGGTCCTCGACGTCCCGGGGCTGCTCGAAGGCGCCGCCGAGGGGCACGGATTGGGGCTCGACTTCCTCGCGCACCTGGAGCGGGCGCGCCTGCTGCTGCACGTCGTCGACGCGAGCCTCGAGGTCGAGGAGGCCGTCGCGGGCTTCGTCGCCATTCACACCGAGCTCGCCAACTATCAGGAGGAGCTCGCACTGCGGCCACGCATCATCGTGTTCAACCGTATCGACCTGATTCCCGAGGAAGATCGCGCCGAGCGCATCGAGGCCTTCACCGATGCGCTGATGGCTCTGGGCGACGTGCCGGCCATGCGCAACGTGCTGCGCGACGAGGAGACCGGCGCATTCGTGCTGGTGCCCGTCTCGTGCGCGACCGGCGAGGGCGTCCCCGAGCTCGTCGGCACGCTGGCGCGCGTCGTGCCCGAACCCGAGGCCGAGCCGGAGGCGGAGGAGCAGCTGGCGCAGTACCTGGTGTACCGACCGGGACGGGCTGGCGGCTCGCAGGTGCGCGTGCTGCGCGACGAGACCGGCGTGCGCATCGTGGGCACGCCGATCGAGGACGCGGTGCAGAAGGCGACCGACGATTACGCCCAGCAGCTGCTCTGGGAGTACATCGAGGAGCGTCGACTGACGCCGCTGATGGTCCGAGCGGGCGCCAAGAAGGGCATCATCGTGAAGATCGGCGACCGCGAGGTGCCATTCCGTGTCTAGCCGGATCGGCGTGCTCGGCTCGATCTGCAATCCGCCGCACCTAGGCCATGCCGCCCTGGCGCGCACCGCGGCCGCCCAGCTGGGCCTGGAGCGCGTGCTGCTGATCCCCACGGGGACGCCCGCCCATCGTGACGAGCCGACCGTCGACGCGCGCACGCGCCTGCGCCTCGCAGCCGCAGCAGCTGCCGACGAGCCAGTGCTCGAGGCCTCCGCGATCGAGGTCGATCGACCGGGACCGTCGTTCATGGCCGACACGCTCGCGCTGCTGGCCCTGCAGGTCGGGGCGGCGGAGCTGGTGCTCCTGCTCGGCGCCGATCAGTACGCGGCGCTTGACTCGTGGCACGACCCGGCTGGTATCCGGCGGCAGGCCTCGATTG
>JBPCSK010000294.1:0-11693 GCA_051007275.1 Gaiellales bacterium
GCTGATGGCCGGGGGTTAGAGCAGCTGGTCTTGGCCGGCGGGCGTGTGGAGGCCGTCCGCCATGTCCGTCGTGCCGCGCCGGAGCACAGCTTTGCCGATCGCCGGGTAGATGATCACGCTGAGCATGCCTGCGGCGATCAGCGCCGTGGCGCCGCGCTCGGTGATGGCATGGGCGGCCATGCCGGCCGGCGTGGCGGCGATCAGCAGGGAGAGTGACGTCGCCTGGAAGAACGCCGTGCCGACACGCTCGCCGCGCGTCATCAGCCGGTAGTACAGGAGCGTGGGCACGCCTCGCACCACCAGCAACGCGACGAGGAAGATCGGCACCAGGTAGATCACTCGGGGTGACGAGAACAGCAGCGAGACATCGAGGTTGATCCCCGTGGAGACGAAGAACACCGGGATGAAGATGCCAAACGCGGCGCCCTCGAGCTTCTTGAGGTGCCCACCGTGCTCGAGCGCCTCCTTGCGACTCGAGCCGAGCACGAGTCCGGCGGCGAACGCCGCGAGGATCACCTCGAGCTGAAAGTGCGTGGCCAGCGCAGCGAGGCCGAGGATCAGCAGGAATGCCCCGCGGACGCGAATCTGCGCGGTAGTGTCCTCGAGCCGGCGGAAGCGCCCGTCGAAGAACCCCTTCTTGCCGCCCCGCAGGAGGGCGAAGCCCGCGATGGTGGCGACGGCGAGCAGGATGATGATGCGACCGCCGTGCTCGAGCTGGGTGGCGCCCGCAGGCGGGAAGAACAGCGACAGCAGCACCAGCGGAATGACCTCGGCGATGGCGCAGGCACCGAAGATGACCTGGCCAAGCTCGGTCTCGAGATACCCGGCGTCCTTCATGATCGGCAGCAGTACACCGAGGCCCGTGGCGGTCAGCACGACCATCAGAAACAGCGGCGTGACGTCCATGCCGAGCGTCCGCACCAGCTCGCCCACCAACAGCGCGAGGGCCAGCGATACGACAAACCCGAGCGCGAGCGTCTTGATGCGCGGGTTGATGACAGCGCGAAGATCGAGCTCGAGACCGGCGATGAAGAGCAGCAGCGAGACGCCGAGCAGGGCCATCACGTGAATCACGGAGTCGGTGCGCGGTACGAGCCCGAGCGCCAGCGGACCGATCGCGACGCCGAGCAGGATCTCGAGCACGACCGCGGGGAGCGGCAGCCACGGCACGAACGACAATGCGAGGGGCGCGAGCATCGCGACGGCGAAGACGTAGAAGAGGCCGGTGAGCGTTAGCTCCATCGCGCGGGACTGTAGCCTGAATCGGGTTTCAGCCAATCTGGGGCCGGGCCCAGAATGATCAGATTGCGGTCAATTCGGGGCCGCACCCAGAATGACCACCGTGCGGTTGATTTGGGGTTGGGGCCACGGCGGCGGCGGTAGGCTCCTACCATGCAGCCGCTCTCCGCGCAGACGCCGCTCTCCGACAGCGCCGGTGCGCGGGCGGTCGACGCGTACGCGATCGAGGTGCTCGGCGTGCCGGGCATCGACCTGATGCGCAGCGCAGCCGCCGCAGCGGCGCGTGTCGTGCGCGGGCGCTTCCCGCTGGCGCGACGCATCGTGATCGTCTGCGGCTCGGGGAACAACGGCGGTGACGGATACGAGGTCGCGCGGCTGCTCGCCGCGCATGGGCGCGACGTGCGGATCGTGCGCATTACCGGGCGCGACGCCACCGGCGACGCCGCGCAGACGCTGGACGCGGCACGCGGTGCAGGTATTCCGGTCGACGAGCGTCCCGACGGCGCGATCAGCGACCTGCTCGGCGACGCCCACCTGATCGTCGACGCGCTGCTGGGAACTGGCGCGACGGGCGCGCCGACAGGCGGCGTCGCGCAGGCGATCACCGCGATCTGCGAGGCAGCGCTCCCGGTCGTCTCGCTCGACGTACCGAGCGGGGTGGACGCCTCCACCGGCGAGGTGCCCGGCGCGGCCATCCATGCCGATGGCACGGTCGCCTTCCACTGCGACAAGCTCGGGCTGCACGTAGCGCCCGGCTGCGAGCACGCGGGAGCCGTCGTCGTGGCGTCGATCGGCATTCCGGCCGACGGGCCGACGCCTGCGGCAGCCATCGGCGTTCGCGACGGACGCGCGCTCCTGCCGGGACGTGCCGCGGGTGGGTCGAAGTACGACGCGGGCGCGGTCCTGGTGCTCGGTGGGTCGGTCGGCATGGCCGGGGCTCCGGGCCTCGTCGCAGCCGCCGCGCTCCGCGCAGGTGCCGGCGTCGTGACGGCCCTCGTGCCGGAGGCGGTGCAGCCGACGGTGGCAGGTGCGCTGCGCGAGGCGATGGTGCGGCCGCTGCCGTCAAATCGTCCCGACCTGGAGATCGAGCGCTACGCCGAACGGGCGAGTTGCGTCGTGCTGGGACCGGGCATCGGACGCGAGCCCGAGGCCGAGACGATCGTGCGGACGGCGCTCGCGCTCGACCGACCGCTCGTCGTCGATGCCGACGCGCTGTGGTGGGTGGCGCGTGACCCGGCAACGATCGCGTCGCGCACGGCGCCCACCGTGATCACGCCGCACGCCGGCGAGGCCGCTCGCCTGCTGGGCATCGAGGCCGCCGCCATTGCCCGCCATCGGCTCAGAACCGTCAGCCAATTGGTCGAGCTGACGGGTGCCGTCTCGCTGCTCAAGGGCGCCGACACGCTCGTGCTCGCACCGGACGGACGCCTCGGCGTGCGTCTCGACGACTGCGCGGCGCTGGCGACGGCGGGCTCCGGCGACGTGCTCGCCGGCATCATCGGCGCGTGCGTGGCGCGCGGCGCGGATCCGTGGACGGCGGCCATCGCCGGCGCAGCCGCGCACGTGGCGGCCGGCCGGGCGGCGGTGGCCACGCGACCCGGCAGGGCTATCATTGCCGGAGACCTGATCTAGCACCTCGCGGTGCTCGCCCAAACTGGGAGCACCCTGTGATCGATCGTCCCGTCAGCGAATTCATGGACTCGGACCGCCCGACGGTGGCGTCCACCACGACGATCAAGGACCTCGTCCACCTGCTCGCCTCGCGCGACCTCGATAGCGTCGCGGTCGTCGACGACGGCAAGGTCGTCGGCGTCGTCACCGATCAGGACCTGCTCTACCAGGAGGTCGAGGCCGACGAGCACCAGCCGTTCGTCGCCCCGTTCCTCGACTGGGTCGTCTACATCCAGAGCCTCGGCTCGTGGGAGCGCCACGTGGAGAAGGCCTTCGCCGTCACCGTGTCGGACCTGATGACCAAGGACGTCCATACGTCGACGGCCGCCGAGGCGATCCACGAGGCCGCCAAGACGATGGCCAAGCAGCAGGTCTCCATGCTGCCGGTGCTCGACAACGGCGCCTACGTCGGCGTCATCACGCGCGGCCACGTCGTCTCCGCACTCGACCGGTTCGAGTTCGGGGGAGGCTCCGAATAGCCCCGTCCCGCCAGCGCAGCCTGGTCGAGATCGATCGCGCTGCCGTCGCGGCGAACGTCCAGCGGCTGCTCGCAGCAGCCGACGGAGCTGAGGTCTGGCCGGTCATCAAGGCCAACGCGTACAGCCACGGTGCCGTCGATGCCGGGCTCGCGGCGATCGAGGCCGGTGCGACCAGGCTCTGCACCGCGACGCTCGACGAGGCGCGCGCGGTGCGCCTCGAGCTGCCCGACGTTCCGCTGCTCGTCCTGTCGCCGCTGTCCGCGGGCGAGGAGGAGGGGGTTGCCGCGATCGGCGGCGTGGCGGTGACCGTCAGCACGCCCGAGGCCTGGGGACGGCTGCGCGAGCGTCACGACATCGATGTGCACGTGAAGGTCAACACCGGGATGGGGCGGTGGGGGCTGGATGCCGAGACCGCGCTGCAGATTGGCGAAGAGCTGGTCGCCGGCCCACGCCCGGAGCGCCTCGCCGGCCTGATGAGCCATCTGGCGACCGCCGACGAGCCCGACCGCGCATTCGTGGACCTGCAGGCCGCCCGCTTCCGTGCGATCGCCGAGGTGTTCCCGCCCTGCCCGCGGCACCTGTCGAATTCTGCCGCCGCGCTCCGCTACCCCGAGCTGGCCTTCGACGCGATCCGCCCCGGGCTCGCGGTCTACGGCATCGATCCGATGGGGATCTCCGGACTCGACCATGGGCTCCAGCCGGTGATGCGCTGGACGAGCACGGTGCGCAGCGTCCGCCTGCTCGAGCCGGGTGACTCGACCGGCTACGGCCGGCGCTTCGTCGCGGACCGCCCGGTGCGGGTGGCCCTGATCCCGATCGGGTACGCCGACGGCTATCCGCGTCGGCTGTCGGGTATCGGCGAGGTGCTGATCAAGGGCCGTCGGTGCCCGGCCTCCGCCACCGTCTCGATGGATCAGTTCGGTGTGATCCTGCCCGACGATCTCGACGTCGCGGAGGGTGACGAGGTCGTGCTGCTGGGCAAGGATGGGAGCAGTCTCGTCTCGGCGGAGGAGATCGCCCGCCATGTCGGCACCGTGCCGTACGAGATCATCTGCGGCGTCCGCGCCACCGTCGAGCGCGGCGATCGCGAGGTCGTCGGATGAGCAACGGTCTCGATCCGCGTCTGGTGCGCGCAATCGAGCCGGTGCGCGCCGCGCTGCCAGGGGATGGCCTCTGGCTGGTCGGCGGCGCCGTGCGCGACGTGCTCCTCGGGCGGCCGCTGACGGACTGGGATCTCGTCTCCACCGGCGATGCCGAAGCCGCCGCGCGCGCCTACGCGAAGGCGATCGGCGCGCCCGTCTTCCCGCTGTCGGAGCGCCATGGCGCATGGCGCGTCGTGGGGGAGGAGCACGAGGTCGACATCACCGGCGCGCCCGACGGCATCACCGCCGACCTCCTGCGTCGCGACCTGACGATCAACGCGATCGCGGTCCGCCTCGCCGACGGCGCGCTGATGGCCGTGCCGGGCGCCCTCGACGACATCGAGGCGCGGGTGCTGCGGGCCGTCGCTGACCAGTCCTTCCGCGACGACCCGCTGCGGCTCCTGCGGCTCGTGCGGCTCGCCGCAGAGCTCGACCTCGAGGTCGATCCCGACACCATCGCCCTCGCGCGGCGCGACGCGGCGCACGCGGCCGAGCCGGCGGGCGAGCGGCAGCGCGCGGAGCTCGAGCGCATCCTGCTCTCGCGCGACCCCGTCGACGGTCTCCGCCGCCTTGACGAGCTGGGCCTGCTCGCAGTCGTGCTGCCCGAGGTCAAGGCGCTCGAGGGCGTCGAGCAGAACCGCTATCACCACCTCGATGTGCTGGACCACACGCTGCAGGTGCTCGACGCCGCGATCGATCTGATCGAGCATCCCGAGTTCAGCTTCGCCGCGGCCACGCCGGCCGTCGCCGCGGCGCTCGCGGAGCAGCTCGACGCCGACACCGACGTCGCCATGGCCGTCCGCTGGGGCGCGCTCCTGCACGACATCGCCAAGCCCGACACGCAGCACACGTTCGACAACGGTCACATCGGCTTCCCCGGGCATGCACAGCAGGGCGCCGATGCGGCGACGGCGATCCTCGGCCGCCTGCGCTACAGCACGGCGATGCAGCGCTGCGTGGCCGTGCTGGTACGCGAGCACCTGCGGCTCGGATTTCTCGTGCCTGACGGCGAGCTCGACGCCCGCGCGGTGCACCGCTACCGCGTCGAGACCGAGCCCTGGGCGATCGCCAGCGTCGTGGTGTCGCTCGCCGACCGCTGGTCCACGCGTGGCACGCGCGCGCGGCAGCGCTGGATCCGCCGCCACGAGCAGCTCGCCGCGGCGATGGTCCTCGCGCTGTCGGAGCCGACGCCCGCGCCGCTGATCCGCGGTGACGATCTGGCCGCCGCACTGGGCGAGTCGCCCGGCCCGCGGCTGGGACGGCTGCTCGCGCAACTCGCGGAGGAGCAGGCCGCAGGCACGATCACCACCGCGGACGAGGCGATCGCCTTCGCCCGAACGGCACCATCCGAGGACTGAGGAGACACCGTGGAGCACGAATCCGAGAACGCGCCGGACCTGACGCCGGCAGAGGCGCAGGAATGGCAGCGCGCCCGCGCGCTGATGGTCGACGTGCGCGAGCTCGACGAGTGGGAGGCGGGGCGCATCCCGGGCTCCGTCCACCTGCCGCTGAGCGAGCTGGCCGAGCGCTGGCAGGAGCTGCCCGACGCGGACCAGACGGTGTTCATCTGCCGCGTCGGGGGACGCTCGCGCACCGCTGCGGATGCCTTCAGCGCTGCGGGCCGCAAAGGCTGCGCCAACCTCGCCGGCGGCTGCCAGGGCTGGGTCCAGGCGGGTCTGCCGTTCGACGGCCACGTCGCCTGATTCGTTCGGGAAGCCGCCCCACCGACCGCCACCCGCCCGGACGGTAGACTTCGTCCTGCTGAACCCGCTCAGCGACGCGCATTCGTGCGCCCAACGCCGCCTATGGCCCGTACCCGGACGCCCACCGCCCGCACCCGCCTCGCCCGCCGCATCGTGCCGGCCGTCCTGATCGCGGCTGCCCTCCTGCTCGTGACCTTCTGGATTCGCGCGCTGGCCGACGTGGTCTCGGCGCAGGGCACCGCGGCCGATACGACCTCCACGATCCAGGAGGTCGCGACGCGCGCCACGCAACCGGTGCGCGATCTGATCGGGTGGTTCGGCGATCTCCGCACCGCCCGCGCCGAGCGCGACACGCTGGCGACCGAGAATGCCTCCCTGCGGGCGCAGCTGTCGCGTGCCGAGGTCAATCAGCAGGATGCGGAGGAGCTGCGCGGCCTGCTCAACTACGTCAAGTCCCCGGCGTTCCCCGAGACGAAGGCGTACACGCCGCGGGCGGCGCGCGTCGTGGCTCGCTCGCCGTCGCTGACGTCGAGCACGGTGGTGGCCGACGCCGGTGCCAATGCCGGGGTGCAGGTCGGCGACCCGGTCCTCGCCGGCGTGGCCGCGACGGCCGACATCGGCGGCGCGGCCCAGATCGGCAAGGTCAGCCGCATCACCTCCGGCACCGCCACCATCGCGCTCCTGTCGAACGCCGACGTCGCCGTGGGTGCGACGGTCGCCGGTCGGCGCGGCGCCGACGGCATCCTCCAGCCGAGCGCCGCGGACCCGTCCGTGCTCGTGCTCGGCTTCGTTCGTGGCTCGAGCGTCGTCCAGCCGGGTGACCGCGTGGTCACCAGCGGCTTCCTCGATCCGACCGGTCGCCTGGCGTCGGCTTACCCGCGCGGCCTGCCGATCGGCGTCGTCAGCGAAGCGCGCCAGAGTGACTCCAACACCTACAAGAGCGTGCTCGTCGTCCCGTGGGTCGATCTCGGCTCGTTCGCCAACGTCGTGATCCTGACGGGCGGAGGCGCCTCGTGAGCGCGGCCGACACGACCGGGTTCGACGCGTTCGACGACGATCTCCTCCTCGACGACGAGGACACGGGCGAGGTCCCGCGCCCGGCGCGGGCGTCGCCGTGGGGACCGATCGTGCTCGTGCTCGCGCTGCTCCTCGCGATCTACCTCGAGATCGCCCTTGCGATCGACGCGCGCGTGCTCGGCGCGGTGCCCGACCTCGCGCTGATCGTGATCGTCGCCGTCGCGCTGCGCCACGGTGCGATCTGGGGGGCCGTCGCGGGCTTCGTGGCCGGCGTCCTGATTGACATCGCCGTCCAGTCGCCGCCCGGTGCGTCATCGCTCGTGCTGACCCCCGTTGGCTGGCTCGCCGGCGCGTGGTCGGAGCGCCGTCGTCACATCTCGCTTGGCATGGCGCTGATCGTGCTGCTGGTGGCGACCGTGGTCACGATCATCGGCGACGCGATCATCACCATCGCGATCGAGAGCCAGAACATCGCGTGGGGGATCTTCGCGGTCCATGCGGTCGCCGAGCTCGCATTCACACTGCTCTTCGGCATCATCATCCTCGCCCTGCTGCGCCGCATTGCGGGCGTCGCGGAGAGGACGCGCGCATGAGCACGCCGCGCACCGACGAGCCAACCCTCGCGTATCCGCCCCCGCCGCCGAAGCCCCAGCAGCCGTCGGGCAACGAGGGCTTCGATCGTGACGGCATCGGCCGGCGCGTGACGATCCTCGCCCTGATCGCCGCCGCGATCGTGATCATCCTGATCCTTCGCCTCTGGTCGCTGCAGGTTCTCGACGTGCAGTCGTACCGTGCGCAGGCAAGCTCCAACGGGCTGCGCAGCATCGACGTTCCCGCCGCGCGTGGGCAGATCCTCGACAACACGGGCAAGGTGCTCGTCGGCAGCCGCGCGTCGAACTCCGTCGCGATCGACCCGACGCGCTTCCCCGATCTGCTAACCGGCTGTGGCCGTGATGTCCAGGGACCGGTCGATGGCCGTACCAGCGATGAGCGCGCGCGCCGCATCAGCGACGCGGTCGAGCGGGCCGGCCACCTGCCGAAAAAGCGGCGCGAGGCGCGGCTGAAGGCGATCAACGCGCAGCTGGAAGGCGGCCAGACGGTGCGCGCGTGGGCGGGCTGCACCAAGGCGTATCCGCAGGTGCGCGAGCTCGCGCGGATCGTCGGCGTGCCGGTGGCGCAGGTCGAGGACGACATCCACACGGCCTCGATCAAGGCGCCATTCGATTCGATCGTGATCGCCAAGGACGTCGATCGCGACGTGCTCTTCTACCTGAAGGAGCGCGCCGGGCAGTTCCCTGGCGTGCGCATCGTCGAGGGCACCGCTCGCTCCTACCGTGCCACGCGCGGACAGAGCGGCAAGCTCTTCCCAATGGCGCCGCATCTCTGGGGCGAGCTCGGTGAGATCTCCGGCGATCAGATCAAGGATCAGGTCACCTACCGCAACGCCTCCGCGGGCGACATCGTCGGTCAGCGCGGCGTGGAGCAGTACTTCGATCGCTACCTGCGCGGCACGAACGGGTCGCTGCAGCGGCGCGTCGACGCCTTCGGCGATCCCGTCGGACCGATCGTCCGATCGCGCGCGGCCAAGGCCGGCGACAACATCCGCCTGACGATCGACGCCGGCATCCAGAGCGCCGCGGAGAACGCGCTGCGCGAGGCCATCACGTACGCCCGCACGCATGGACATCCGGCTGCCGACGGCGGCGCGATCATCGCCATGGACCCCAACACCGGCGCGATCCGCGCGATGGCGTCGAACCCGGGCTTCGATCCCGCCATTCTCGCCGGGCCGAAGGGGCAGAAGTACTGGAACGAGCTGGCGGGCGACGCCAAGCACTCGCCGCTGCTCAACCGCGCGCTCAACGGCCTCTACCCGGCTGGCTCGACGTTCAAGCCCGTCACGGCCTTCGCGGCCGGCGCCTCGGGGCTCGTGCGGCCCGACAGCAAGATCCAGTGCACGCCGGACTTGACGATCGACGGCCAGACCTACCGCAACTTCGAGTCGGGCGTGAACGAGCCGATGAACATGATGCAGGCGCTGATCGCCTCGTGTGACACGTATTTCTACGACCTCGGCAAGCGCCTGTACGACGCCACGCCGCGCACCGGCACGTTCGAGCCGCAGCCCCTGTGGGCCAAGCGCCTCGGGTTCGGCGCGTCGACGGGCATCGACATCGGCGCCGATTCGCCGGGCAGCGTGCCCGACTTCGCGTACAAGCGCCGGCGCTTCGGCGATGACCGCGTGCACAACCGCTGGACGTCAGGCGACGCGGTGCTGCAGTCGATCGGCCAGGGCGACCTCGAGGTGACGCCGCTGCAGATCGCCCGCCTCTACGCCCTGATCGCCAATGGCGGCACGCTCGTCCAGCCGCACGTGGGTGCCTCCGTGTACGGGCAGGACGGCACGCTCCGCGAGAAGCTGACGGCGGCTCCGGGCACGAAGGTGCAGCTCGATCCGTACATGCTCGCCGCCGTGCGCAAGGGCCTCGAGGGCGTCACGCAGGACGTCAACGGCACGGCCTACGCCGCCTTCAAGGGCTTCCCGATCCCCGTCGCCGGCAAGACGGGCACGGCGGAGAAGCTCGGCAAGCGCGACTTCGCATGGTTCGTCGGCTACGCGCCCGTCAACGCCCCCAAGCTCGTCGTCGTGTGCGTCATCGAGCAGGGCGGCTTCGGCGGGGAGACCGCAGCGCCTGCCGTGCGCCAGGTCATGGCGAAGGCCTTCGGCGTGAATGAGGCGACGATCGGTCAGATCTCCAGCGCGGAGCAGGCGGGCGTGTACTCCGGTCCGGCACTCGGCGTCGATCCGGCGCAGCAGCTCCAGCAGCAGGACGGCGGCCCGCTGTTCCCGTCGACCACCACGACGACGGCCACGACGACGACTGCGAATGCCGGATGAACCTCGCTGCGCTCCTCCGTCGCGTCGACTGGGTGCTCGTGGCCGCCGTGCTGCTGCTGCTCTACATCGGCGAGCGCGCGGTCAAGGCCGCGACGGTCAACGACCTCGTTGGCGATCCGGGCTTCTTCGACCGGCGGCACATCATCTACGTGACGGCCGGACTCGGATTCGCTGCGGTGGCGGCGATCGTCGATCCACGCATCTACCGACGGCTGTTCTGGTTCATCTACGGCAGCACGATCGGCCTGCTGATCATCGTGCTCGGCTTCTCCGCGGCGCGTGGCTCGCAGCGCTGGATCCCGCTGCCGTTCTTCACCCTGCAGCCCTCCGAGGTCGGCAAGGTGACGATGCTCGTCTGCCTGTCGATCATCATCGCCGACTGCGTGCGGCGTGGCATCACGGGCTGGAGCATGGCGATCCGCGCGGGGCTGCTGATGCTGCCGCCCTTCGCGCTCGTGTTCATCCAGCCGGACCTCGGCACGTCGATCGTGTACGTCGCGATCACGCTGACGATCCTCGTCGTCGCCGGGTTGCCGGGACGCAACGTCGCGATCATCGGCGGCGTCGGCATCGCCGCCGTGATCCTCGTGCTCGGCATCCTGCCGACGATCGGCCTGCCGCTCCTGCGCCCGTACCAGGCCGAGCGCATCACCGCGTTCCTCGACCCGCAGGGCGGCAGCCCCGCCGCCTACCAGTCCGAGCAGTCCAAGATCGCGATCGGCTCCGGCGGCCTCGCGGGGCGCGGACAGGGCATCAGCCAGACCGCCGGCAACTTCCTGCCCGAGCACCACACGGACTTCGTGTTCGCGGTGGTGGGGGAGAACCGCGGCTTCGTCGGCTCGGCCGTCGTGCTGATGCTGTACCTGCTCGTGCTGTGGCGCATCGGGCGCATCATCCCGCGCGCGCGCAACCTCGAGGAGGCGTTCATCGCCGCTGGCGTGTTCGGCCTGATCATGCTGCAGGTCGGCGTCAACGTCGGCATGAACCTCGGCATCGCTCCGACGACGGGCATTCCACTGCCATTCATGACGTACGGCGGCTCCAACACCATCACGAACCTCACGGCGAGCGGTCTGGCCATCGCCGTCGGCATCCGCCAGGTGCGTGAGGAGGCGACGTCGCCCGGCTGGCAGGAGCGACCGCGCCGCTACGTCAACAAGGCGCTGTCGGCGCCCACGGACGCGGCCTGACGGGCAAATCGCCCGCGCCCGGTAGACTCCGCCTGTGGAGCAGCACTCTCTCCAGCCGCGCATCGAGCGCCTCCTGACGCAGGTCGAGAAGCCGTCGCGCTATATCGGCGGCGAGACGAACGAGACCGTCAAGCCCGACGCGACCGTCAAGGTCGCCTTCGCGTACCCCGATGCGTACGAGGTCGGCATCTCGAATCAGGCCCTGCAGATCCTCTACGGCCTGGTCAACGACCGCACGACGGCGTCGGCCGAGCGGGTGTACTGCCCGTGGCCGGACATGGCCGACGCGATGCGCCGCGATGGCGTGCCGCTGTTCACGCTCGAGACGTGGCGTCCCGTGCGCGACGTCGACC
>JBPCSK010000295.1:0-7701 GCA_051007275.1 Gaiellales bacterium
AGGTCACCCTGATCGAGGATCACTGACTCGGCGGCTCGTGCACGCTCACCGACGCGATCCCGTCGAAGACGCTGCTGTCGACTGCGACCGTGCTCGCAGCGATCGACCGTGCCGACCAGTCAGGCGTGTCCTTCGAGCACGGCAAGCCGCACGTCGACATGCTCCGCACGGTCGCCCACGCACTCTGGGTCGCCACGCACCAGTCGCGCGGCATCCGCGATCGTCTCGAGGAGACGACCGTCAAGATCGTCCACGGTCGCGGCCGCATCGCGCAGGCGGGCGAGATCCACGTGGAGTGCGACGGCTACACGACTGAGGTCGGGTACGACGTCCTGCTCATCTCCACCGGCGCCAGTCCCTGGCTGCCGCCCTTCGCCGACATGGAAAGCGATCGCGTCTTCACGACCCGCGAGGTGCTCGACCAGCGCGAGACGCCGGAGCACCTCGTCGTCGTCGGCGCCGGCGCCACGGGCTGCGAGTTCGCCGAGTTCTACGCCTCGTCGGGCAGCAAGATCACCCTCCTCTCCGCGCGCTCCCAGGTGCTGCCGGCCGAAGACGAGGACGTCGCCGAGATCATCCAGGAGGCGTTCCTGTCGCGCGGGATCGAGATCCAGATGAATGCGCGCATCACCGAGATCGACGCCGACGCCACACAGGTCACCGTCAAGGCCGAGGATGGCCGGGTCTTTCGCGGCTCCCATGCCATCGTCTGCATGGGCCAGCGCGCCAACACCGCCAACCTCGGGCTCGAGACGATCGGCATCGAGGTCGACGACCGCGGCGCGATCATGGTCGATGAGCACATGCGCACGAGCGTCGAGGGCGTCTACGCGGCCGGTGACGTGGCAGGCGGCATGATGCTCGCCTCGACTGGCGCGATGCAGGGACGCCACGCCGCCCTCTTCGCGTGCGGCATCGACGAGGACGCTCTCAATCTGAAGAACGTCGCCTGGACCATCTTCACCCGTCCCGAGGTCGCCACGGTTGGCCTGACCGAGGCGATGGCCGCCCGCGAGGGGCGCCACGTCGACATCACGAAGCACTACCTCGGCAACAACCCGCGCGGCGTCATCTCCGGCTGGCGCGAGGGCCTGATCAAGCTGATCACCGAGCCCGAGACGGGCGTGCTGCTCGGCGGCTCGATCGTGGGGTATCGCGCCTCCGAGAACATCGCGACGCTGGCGCTCGCCGTCAACGAGGGCCTGAACGTCGAATCGCTCGCGAATACCGGCGTGGTCACGCCGTCGATGTCGGAGTCGCTCCAGCGCGCCGCCGAGCGCGCGATGAACCGCCGGATGGCGACCACCGGCACCGGCGTGACCGTGCCGCACACGCAGCCGCTCGGCGCCTAGCCCGTCGTCGTCGTCTCGGTCGTCACGGTCGTCGCGGCGTCCGCGGGAGCAGCACCGCCTCCCCCACCACCCGGCACGCGCGGCCCCATCAGGATCACGGCGTTCTCCGGGAAGTAGCGCCAGTGCCACGTCTCCTTCGAGATCAGCTTGCCGTCCTTGAAGACCTTGCGGCCGTACTTGATATGGAAACCGTCGGAGCCCTTCGACTGCTGCACCTTCGCCTCACCGGGCGCCAGCGACGGATCCTTGATGCGGATCGTCGTCGCCTTCGAGTACGAGTACGGCTTGCCCATCCACGAGGTGACCTTGCGGCCGAGCGGATTCGACAGCATGCACACCGTGATGCCCGAGTCGTCGGTATGCGTGAGGAACACGATCGGCGCGTCCCAGTCGTTCTCGAAGATCAGCTCGGGACCGCCCCACGACACCGTGGCTTCGCGACCCGTCGGGTACCGCGAGATCCAGAATGAGTGCGGCGTGTGGTCGATCAGCTTGAGGCCCGCGAAGAACGCCGCGTTGTACGTGGTCGTCGCGATCTGCGAGACGCCGCCACCGACCGCGTCCTTGAGGACGTTGCCCTCGCCGATCATCGGCGCCTTGACGAACCCCCGCGCCTCGGTGCGTTCGCCGAGGGCCTTGTTGAGGGAGAACGTCGCGTGGGCTGGCAGGATGTACTGGTCGAGGATCTCCGCCCCGCGCTTGATGTTGCTCACGCGCGCGCCGCCGGTATAGGGCGTGAAGAACTCCCCCACCACCTCCGTCACGCCCATCTGCTGCGCCTTCTCAGAGGTCAGCGCCGGGCGACGAACGCCGATCGTGATCGGCGTGATGCGCTGGGTCGGATCCTTGCGCCACGCGGCGGCGAGCGCGTCCACATCCACCCCGCGCCCGTCGCGGCTGCCGATGATGCGTGCCTTGCCCGCGGCGTTGGTGGTGAAGGTCGCGTTCTTCGGCGCACGCTCCCGATTGTGGAAGACGCTGCTGAAGTAGTTGCGCAGCGTGCTGCGTGAGACATCGAAGGAGACCTCGCCGCTCTCGGCGGTGAACGTGGTCGCCTTCAGCGCCACCGACCGCGGCACGCGGCGCGGGTCGCTGTTGAGCGTGACGATGTGCGGCGAGGCGACAAACGTGCGGCCGACCTTCGCGGCCTGCATGGCCTCGTCCGTCGTGATCGCGGGCTGCGTGACGATGATCGGCACCTTGATGGTGGGCCCGGAGGTGCCGATCGTCCGGATCGCCTTCTGGATATCGCCGATGCTGGCGCGCTTGCCGTCGGCGGAGGGCTGCACGGGGAATCGCCCCTTCTCGTCCTTCACGATCACCGCGTTGCGCGGCGCCACGGTCGTCGCCTGGCGCAGCGGCAGGAGCGCCTGCGCCAGCTTGCGCGGGTTGTAGAGGTACGTGAGCGGGATATCGCGCGCGCTGCCGAGCCCGAGCCGGCCCTGCAGGCGCTCGAGGAACGTCGAGTCGTCCTGCGCGGCCTTGACGGCCACCTGGGCGTTCGGGCGCAGGCTGATGGCGGCCGGGTCGAGTCCGAAGCGGTTGCCGCCCGAGACGAGCTCGACGCCGCGATCGATCAGCTCGGCTCCGTGGGCGCGGACCTTGACCTTGGCCTCCGCAGCCGTCAGGTCCCCCACGTCCACGCCGTCGATGCTCGTTCCGATCGGGATCGTCCCGCCGGTGTCGCGCCCGAGGTAGAGCGCGCCACCGACGACGACGCCGACCAGCACGAGCACCACCAGCGCGACCACGAACGGGTAGCGACGGCGGCGCTTCGGCGCGGTCGGGCGCTTGGGCGCGAGGCTGGCCTCGACGGGCTCCTCGAAGCGGTAGACCCGCATCCGCTCAGGGGGATTGCTCACAGGTCGCAGTCTACGTCCCGCTCCCGCGTCGCGGTCGCGCTCAGGTGATCCGCACCGCCGCGCGTCCTAGGCGCTCAGCGCCAGGTACTCGCGGAGCTCGGGGTTCGCCTTCGCCAGCGCGCTCAGCGCACGCCCCTCGACCTGGCGCACGCGCTCTCGCGTGCACCCCAGCTCGGAGCTGACCTGATCGAGCGTGCGGGTGCCGTTGCCGTCGAGGCCGTAGCGAAGCTCGACGACCTGACGCTCCTGCTCGTGCAGCTGCTCGAGCGCGTGCTGGAGATCCGTCGAGAAGCTCCCGCCGGTGACGGCCTCATCAGGGCGCACCGCGTTGGGATCCTCGACCAGGTCGGCGATGTCCGAGTCGCCATCGCCGACGCTGACGTCGAGCGACACCGGATCTTCGACGATGTCGAGGAGCGCCGTCACCTTCTTGAGGCCGAGGCCGGTTGCGGCCGCGAGCTCCTCCGGCGTGGCGGGGCGATCGAGCTCCTGACGGAGACGGCGCTCGGCCTTGCGGACGCGCTTGAGGTTGTCGACGACGTGGACGGGCAGGCGGATCGTGCGGCCCTGATCGGCGATCGCGCGGCTGATCGCCTGCTTGATCCACCAGGTGGCGTACGTGGACAGCTTGAAGCCCTTCGTGTGATCGAACTTCTCAACGGCGCGCATCAGGCCGACGTTGCCCTCCTGGATCAGGTCGAGCAGCGGCACGCCGGACGCGGCGCTGTACGGGCGGGCGATCGACATCACGAGACGCAGGTTGCGCTCGACGAGCTCCTGCTTGGCGCGCATGTCGCCGGCATCCTTGCGGCGGGCGAGCGACGCCTCCTCCGCGGCCGTCAGCAGGCGACCGTCGCCGATCTGGCGGACGTACGTGAACAGCAGGTCGACCTCCGGGGTCTCGTCGAACGAGTCGTCGATCTTCTCGGCGGCGGCCGGCGCGTCGAAGACGGCGTCGGGCTCGACGAGACGGAGGGTGCGTGCGGGACGTGTGGCGGTCTTGGGCTCTGCGGTGGCAGTCATGATGCTTGGAGGATTCCCTGCTCCCGCCGCAACCGCTACCCCCGGTCGGGAATCCTGCCGGAGTCCTAACGAATTGCCCATATTCGACGGCGTAAATGCCGATGACGTGAACACAACGGCAACATTCGCCGCGCCAGCTCGCGCGCGGATCATGCTCAAGCGACGGGCAGCAGCAGCGTCTGCCCGGCCTGGATCGTGGAGCCCGTGAGGTGGTTGAGCTCCTCGATCCTCCCCACCATGTCACGCGGATCGCCGGCGCTGGTGTGCTCGGCGATCGTCCAGAGCGAGTCACCCGGCTGGACGACGTACGTCTGCGGCTCCTGGCCGCCTTGGCTGTCCGGAGCGGCCCGCAGGCCGATCACGAGGACGAGGGACAGGATGGCGAGCAGCAGGCCCACCGAACGGAGTATGCGGATGTCGAACATATGTTCGGAACGGTAGTCCGAACAGGTGTTCGCGTCAAGCGCTGCGGGGTAACGATTCCGTCACAGCGCGTCGACGGCCTGCAGCACGGCGTCGAGCACGCGCTCAGGTCCGTGACGCACGACGTCGTCGGCGACCAGACCCGTCGCGGCCTCTGCCGCGGCGATCGCCTGAGCCGCGGTCGCGTCATCGAGGTGCTTGGTGTTGAGCGCGATCGCCGCCACCTTGGCCGGTCGCACCGCGCTGGCCGAGAGCTCGTACAGCGCGATCACGTCTGCGAGCGGCGGGATCGGGCGCGACGGGTAGTCGTCGTTGTGCGTCTGCCCTGCCAGGTGCTGCAGCACAAGGACATCCGGCTGCGAGCCGTGCAGGAGCCCCTGGGTGACGGCGCTGTAGCCCGGGTGCAGCAGCGATCCCTGTCCCTCGAGGAACAGCAGGTCGCCACGCTCGCCCCCCTGATCGATGAGCGACTCGGCGGCGCCGTTGACGTAGTCGGAGATGACATGGTCCACGGCGATCCCCCACCCCGTGATCGCGATGCCGGTCTGTCCCGTCGCGACGAAGACGGCGTTGCGCCCGCGCGCACGTGCGCCGTCGGTCAGCTCCAGCGCGGTCGACATCTTTCCAATCGCACAGTCGGTGCCGACGGTGTGCACGACGCGGACGTCGGCCGTGCGCGAGAGGTCCGCGCGCGGGATCGTCAGTCCCTTCGGGGAGGTGCGCAGGTCGCGCAGCTGCACGCCATGCGCGGCGGCGGCCGCGACGAGCGCCGGATCATCATTGAGGAGGGTGTGCAGGCCGGCCTCGACGTCCATGCCGAGCTCCATCGCGCGCAGCAGCTGCGCCTTCCAGGCGTCGGTCAGCTTGCCACCGGCCGGCGCCACGCCGATCAGCGCGCAGGAGGCGCCGAGGGCGCGGGCGGCATCGACATCGGCGACGATCGGCACGTCGCGTCGCGCGAACGGCACCACCTCGGCGCTCGTTCGGCCTGCCTGCGTGCTGTCGACGACGCAGACGACATCGCGGTCGCTCCCGAAGCGCAGGACGCCGTGCCCCGTCTTCGCGTCGGACTCCGCCCAGAGGCCCTCGGCCAGGATCGCCAGCTGCTCGCTCATGCCCGTTCCACTCCGATTCCCGGTCCCTGTGAGACCGTGACGATGCCGTCGACGAACCCTAGGCCACGGTACGGGCCGTCGTCGATCAGCAGGTGCCCATCCAGATCAACGTGATCGCACAGCGACGCGATCTGCGTCCCCTGCCCGATGCCGAGCTCCGACTCGATCATGCAGCCGATCATCACGGCGAGACCGTGCGCCCGCGCGGCGCGCGCCAGCGAGAAGCCACCGCGAATGCCGCCGGTCTTCGACAGCTTGATGTTGACGCCATCGCCGAGCACCGCGCAGTGCGGGACGTCACGCGCCTCCTGCGCCGACTCATCGAGGATCACCGGCAGGCGCACGTCGAGCTCCTTGTAGGCGCGGTAGGCGTCGACGTCATCGCGGTGAAACGGCTGCTCGACGAACTCGATGCCGAGGCGCACGAGATCGGGGGTGATCGCGCGGGCGATGTCGATGTCCCACCCCTCGTTGCCGTCAATGCGGATCGGACCGGCGAACCCGGCGCGAACCGCCTCGAGACGCTCGAGATCAGCTGCGCCGCCGACCTTGACCTTCAGCACGCGATAAGCCTGCGCGCGACGCACCTTGTCGGCCGTGCCCTCGACGGTGTCGATGCCGATCGTGAACGAGGTCGGCGGGCTGGTCGGCTCGAGGCCGAGCACCCGCCAGGTCGGCTGGCCGAGGCGCTTGCCGATCCAGTCGTGCAGCGCGCCGTCGATCGCCATGCGCGTGCCGCCCATCAGTCCCTCGGAGCGCAGGCGGCGCATGATCGCCTCGAGCGCGAACGGATCGTCGCCGAGCAGCGCGGCACCCACGCGACCAACCTCGTCGAGCATGGCCTCCGTGGTCTCGCCGTGATAGTCGACGGGGGCGCCCTCGCCGATGCCGATCAGGCCGTCGTGCTCGAGCTCGACGATGAGCACGGGCTCGTGCGTCGAGACGCCCCGGGCGATCTCGAACGGCTCGTGCAGGGTGAGGTTCTCAATGCGGGCGCGGATCTCCATGTCGGAAATCTACGGCACGGCCGGACGCCAGGCGTCCGCTATCCTCCTGCACGCCCGCCCCCGTAGCTCAGTGGATAGAGCACAGCCCTCCGAAGGCTGGGGTCAGACGTTCAAATCGTCTCGGGGGCACTGTCGGACCGCGCTCCCTCGGGGGCGCGGCCGCGATGCTGCCGGGCCAGCGGATGGCCGAGGAGGTGCATGCTCGCGAGTCCGCGCCATGGCGCGTAGGGCTCGATCAGGGCCGCCGTATCCTCCACGGTCGCGTCACGTCCCAGCCGGGCAGCGGCGAGGCGCATCAGTCCGAGATCGCCGACGAGGCCGTGGTCCTGCCAGCCGTAGCCATGCAGCCCGAGCACCCCGATCGTCCAGGGGCCGATCTGGCTCTCGCGGGCCAGCCGGGCCGCGACGCGGTCGGGCTCGAGCGCGCGCAGCCGCTCAAGATCAAGCCCGCGCAGCAGGCGCATGAGCGCATCCGCGCGTCGCTGGGCAAGGCCGCACGCCACCAGCCGTGCCGTCCCGAGCGCCAGCAGCTGCGCCGCCGTCGGCGAGGGCACCAGCGCGTCGTCCCGGGTGGGCACCGCCAGCCGGATAACCCGACGCTCGATCTGCTGCGCCTCGCGGAACGTGATCAGCTGCCCGGCGAACGCCTGCAGCGCCGCGTGCGCCACCGTGCCCGTCCGCAGCGGACGCAGACCGGGAGCGCGTCGCACCAGCGGCGCCAGCAGCGCGTCGTGCCGTGCGAGCGCGATGAAGCCGTCGACCGGCTCGTCGCAGGCCAGCCGAAAGCGCAGCTCGCGCTCGGCCGCCGCGTGATCGGCTGCCGCGAGCGCGACAGCAAGCATGCCATCGGCACGCTGGCGGACGCGCGCGAGACCCTCCCCCGCACCCAGCGCGACCTCGAGCACGTCCCCGTCGAGGC
>JBPCSK010000296.1:0-2599 GCA_051007275.1 Gaiellales bacterium
AACGACCCGAATCGCTCGCCGGCACGCCCCGCGAGCTGCGCGGCGACCACGCCGAGTCCGGCCCCCGCGGCGAGGGCGCCGCCGATCCACGCGCCCGAGACGCCGTCGGCGCCGAGCGCGAGCGGCGCCAGCAGGTCGACGGCGGACACGCCGACGCCGTCGGCGATCGAGAACGCGATCGCGGTGATCACGAGCGGGTGCCGAAGCAGGCGTCCGAGGGTGGTGTGGAGCGCCGGATCGCGTGGCAGCTCCGCGCCGGGCGGCGTGATGATGGTGAGCACCAGCGCCGCCACGCCGACAGCTCCGACGAGGCCGAACACCAGCGTCGGCGACGTCGCGCCGGCCAGCGCGCCGACCACCGGCCCGATCATCGATCCGGCGGCGAGCACGCCCGAGATGCGGCCCATCACGCGGGATCGGCGCTCCGGCGGCGTGTTGCCCGTCAGCCACGCCATCGCCGCACCCCAGCCGGCCGCGCCACCGACACCCTGCAGGAGACGCGCGACGATGACCGCCTCGGCCGACGGTGCCCACGCGAAGAGGAGCGTCGCGCAGATGAAGAAGCCGGTGCCGGCGATCACGACGCGGCGGGCGCCGACGCGGCTCGCGAGCCAGCCCGCCGGTGCCGAGACGAGCATGAACGTCACCGGATAGCCAGCGAGGAGCAGGGCGGCGCCGAACTTCGAGAGCTCGAAGCGGTCCGTGTACCACGGCAGGAGCGGCACGACCGCGAGGTACAGGAGCGAGTCGACGAACATCGTCGAGGCCACCGCGACGAAGAGCCGGCTGCGCATGGCGGCAGTTTAGGGTCCCGTGCGATCCCGCAGACCGGCGCCGGGCGGGTACCATGGCCGGATGATCGCGCTGATGTTCTACTCCCCGCTGGTCGCCGACCAGATCAAGAGCCGCCGCAAGACGGTCACGATCCGCCTCGGTGACAAGAGCGGCAAGTACGAGAAGGGCATGATCGTCGCCGTGCTGGTGGGGCAGCGCTTCGGGCCGCGCGAGCGCGTCTTCGATGCCGTCATCGACAAGGTCGAGGTGAAGCCGCTCGGCGACGTCTCGCCGCGTGAGATGCAGCATGAGAACGCCTCGCTGCGCACGCTCGACGAGTTCGTCGACTTCCTCCGCAAGCTCTACAACCGCGACGTCCGGGAGGACGACACCGTGACCGTGATCCACTTCTCGGAGATCCGCTGATGGCCCGCGTCGGCTGCATCGGCCTCGGCACGATGGGCGGCCCGATGGCCGGCCACCTGCTCGACGCCGGGCATGAGGTCGCGGTCTGGAACCGCACGGCCGCGAAGGGCGACGAGCTGGTGGCGCGCGGCGCGCGTCGTGCCGACTCGCCGGCCGATGCCGCACGCGACGCCGACGTTGTCGTGACGTGCGTCTCCGACTCGCCCGATCTCACCGCGGTCGTCCTCGGCGAGCACGGCGTGATCGAGGGCATTCGCGATGGCGCGGTCCTGCTGGACTGCTCGACGGTGTCGCCGAGCGCCGAGAAGGAGCTCGAGGAGGCGCTCGCCGTCAAGTCCGTCGAGGTCGTCGATGCGCCGCTGTCGGGCGGTGCCGAAGGTGCCAAGAACGGCGTCTGCACCGCCTTCGTCGGTGGTTCCGAGGCCGCTTTCGCCACGGCGAGGCCCATCCTCGAGGCGTTCTGCAAGACGATCACGCACCTCGGGCCGACGGGCGCGGGGCAGGCCGCCAAGGCCGTCAACCAGATCATCATCAGCGGCACGTATGCCTCCGTCGGCGAGGGGCTCGCCTACGCCGAGAAGGCGGGGCTGCCGATGGAGGCGCTCGTGGAGGCGCTGTCCGGTGGCGCGGCCGATTCGTGGATCCTGCGGACGCGATCGCCGAAGTACATCTCCCACGAGTACCCGGCCGGCTTCCGCACGGTGCTGCACCGCAAGGACCTCGGCATCGCGATCTACGAGGGCGAGACGGTCGGCCTCGACCTGCGCCTCACGCGCCTCGTCGCCCAGTGGCAGGACGCGCTGATCGCGGCCGGCTACGGCGAGGAGGATTCGTCCGCCCTCGGCCGCATCGGCCGGGGCGACGTCATCCCCGACTAGTCATCGCTCGGCAGCTGGACCGGACCCTTGTCAGAAGGCTCGGCCTTGCGTCGGATCGGCACGCCGAACAGCTCGCCCTCGCGGATCGGCTCGCCGCAGACGCGGCAGTCGACCTGCATGATCGAGCGCATCGGCGCGTGGCAGGCCGGGCAGTCCTTGATCATCGCGTCGCCGCAGTCCGGACACGTGTCGAGGTCCGGCGGCCCCTCGAGCTCCATGTAGCGCTTGGCGAAGCCGCACGTCCCGCAGAGGATGATCGCGTCGCCGAGGACCCGCCGCTTGTCGTCCTTGTCCATGGCGGCAGCGTACGCGGATCAACTTCCGAATGGGGTCAGACCCCATTCGGAAGTTGATGGCGGCCGGACAGTGCCTAAGGGTGGGACTTCCGAATGGGGTCTGACCCCATTCGGAACCTGATCCCCCCTTGACTTCCGAGGCCACCCCGGCCAACGATGCGCCGAATGGGTTGGCTCTTCGTGATCTTCGGCGGGATGCATCTGCTGCTCGGGCTTGGCCTGTTC
>JBPCSK010000297.1:0-2118 GCA_051007275.1 Gaiellales bacterium
CAGTAGCGGTTCGGCATCTGGAGGTAGGCGAACGCGGCGACCATCAGGATCAGCGCGAGCACGGTCGCGAGCACGCCGTCGCCCAGCGCCAGCGTCAGCACGGCGGCCGCCAACACCCCGCCGAGCGTGCCCGCTGTGCGCTCTGCCGTATGGCGCAGCGTGGTCCGAAGATCGGGCTGGAACAGCACGATCATCGTGAGCAGGAGCCACTCGCCGGCCGGGAAGCGCGCGGCGTCAAGCACGACTGCCGCGCCAGTAGTGAGCAGCAGGCCGCTTGCGATCGCGAAGGCCCAGGCCTGCGCGGGGCGAAGCGGCACGAACGGCCGGGCGGGTGACGAAACGGCGATGCGGGAGACGAGCAGCGCCATCAGCGCGCCGGCGATGAGCACGGCCGTCGCGGTGACGGTAGCCGCGGTCAGGCTCACGTCGACGGAGCGGATCGCGGAGAGCTTGGATGGGGCGTTCGCCTGGAGCGGGTTGACGACGACGTAGGCGCACCAGATCGCCATCTGCATCGTCAGTCGGTGCCAACCGCGGAGCCCGCTGAGGCCGTACGCAACGCCGATGAGTCCGAGCCAGATCGCGCCCGTCACGGTGGATGCACTCGCCAGCGTGGAGACGAACGAGAGCGCCCCCATCAGCGCCACGGCGAGCAGCCCGACGCGGAGGGAGCGGGCCTGGAGCGTCACGACGAAACCGACCGCCACGCCGGGCAGTGCGGCGAGGGCGATGCCGCTGTCGAACGCGAGCCCGATCAGCGCGAGCGGCGCGATCAGGAGTGCCAGGAAGCCAGCGGCGATGCCCCACTGCCTGCGCGATGGCAGGCGCGTGACTCCGGCGGTCACTTACGCAGGCGGCGCTTGACCGGGCCGACCACGAGGCCCGCGATCTGCACGGCGCCGGGCTTGGGGTCGCGGATGCTGAAGACGGGCTCCTCGATCAGACCCACCAGCGGCTTGACGATGCTGCCGATGCTCTCGCGCCCGCCGAAGCCCGCCTTGAGGTGCGGCACGGCGGCAACCCAGCGCTTGCCGTCGTGGCGCGGACCGGAGACGACGCGCCCGACGGGCTCGCCGCAGGCCGAGCGGTAGCAGAGGCCGACGAGGTCGACGCCGCAGCGACGCGCCAGCGAGTGCCACTGCCAGGAGCGCAGGTTGATCTCGATCAGCCGGAACGTGCCGTCGCGCGGATCGCGCTTGAACTCGATCTGCGTGATGCCGTCGAAGCCGCTCGTGCGCAGCAGCGCGTCGGCGTACGCGACCGCGGCATCGTCCCAGCGGGCCTCGCCGACGCGGCAGGTGCCGAAGATCGGCGGGCGCTGCACGAGCTTGCGGCCGCAGAACGTGCCGATCGCCTGGCCGCCGCCCGTGCTGAAGGATCCGACGGTCCAAAGCGCATCGTCGCCGCCGGGGATGACCTCCTGGAAGATCGCCCGGTCACCGGTCGCGGCGATGCGCTCGTAGCCATCGACGAGCTCCGCCGGCGTGTTGGCGAGGATCACCTGAACCTTCTCAGCGTGCTTGAAGTCGATGCCGATGCTCGGCTTGGCGATCGCGGGGTACGGGATCTGCGCGGCGGCGGCCTCGGCCTCCTCGCGCGTTGTCGGCATGAACGAGCGCGGCACGGGAACCCCGGCGCGCTCGGCCAGCTCGATCTGCGGGATCTTTGCCATCAGCGGCTCGATCACGTCCCAGTGCGAGCCGGGCAGCACGAGCGGCTTGATGCGGTCCGCGTGCTTGGAGACCGCGACGAGATGGGCGTCGTGCGTGGGGAAGAGGACGCCGGGTCGACCGGTCAGAGCCGCAAGCTCGGCAAGCACGTCGATGAACCCCTCCTCGTCGACGGCCGGGTCGGGCGCCAGCACAGGGGCGACGCCACGCGACTTGAAGCCCAGCGCGCCGCGGCGATGGTCGACGACGATCACAGGCGCACCGGCATCGCGCAGTGCGCGCGCCGAGGCGAGGCCATTGGTGAAGCCCACGTCGAGCACGATGCCCAGCGGCTTGTCGGGGCGCTCGGCGAGGACACGGCGGATGCGCTGGGTGGTGGCGGCGTCGATCACCGTCGTAGGGTACCCGGCGTCCGTCCGAGCGAGCGGAGGGCTCGGCTGCGCATCAG
>JBPCSK010000298.1:0-2021 GCA_051007275.1 Gaiellales bacterium
GCGGTCCCGTGTCCTTCCACCAGCCGGTCACGACGTGCGGCTCGACGCGCAGGCCGCCATCGACGAGGCCCTGGATGGCGTCGGTGATCTCGTACTCGCCGCGCCACGACGGCTCGAGCTGCTTCGCGGCATCGACGATCGCGCGCGTGAAGTGGTAGACGCCGACGAGGGCCAGATCGCTCTTGGGCTCCTTCGGCTTCTCGACGAGCTGCTTGACGGCGCCGGTCTCGTCCAGCTCGGCCACGCCGTACTCCGACGGGTTCGGCACGTGCTGCAGCAGGATCATCGCGTCGGCGTCGCCAGAGCGGAACTCGTCGACGAAGCCCGCGACGCCATCGCGCAGGAGGTTGTCGCCGAGGTACATGCAGAAGGCGCTGTCGCCGATGAACTCCTCGGCGGTGAGGACGGCATGCGCGAGGCCGCGCGGCGCGTCCTGCGGGATGAACGTGACCGCGAGGCCGAACTGCGACCCGTCGCCGACGGCGGCGCGGATCTCGTCGCCCGTATCGCCGATGATGATGCCGACCTCGGTGATGCCGGCGGCCGCCATCGCCTCGAGCCCGTAGAACAGCACGGGCTTGCCGGCGACCGGCACGAGCTGCTTGGCGCGGGTATGGGTGATCGGGCGCAGACGCGTGCCCGCGCCCCCCGACAAGACGAGTCCCTTGACGTCCATTGCCGCAAGCCTACAGGGCTGGCGCGGTGGTTGGCGCTATGCGCCGCCCTTCGGCAGCAGCACCGTGAGCAGGTGCTCGATGCCCTCGAGGTGCTCGCGCATCGCGACGCGCGCGGCATCGCGATCGTGCGCCTCCAGCGCGGCGAGGATGCGCCGATGCTGGGCCTGCGAGTTGATCATCGACTCCTCGGAGCGCGGCACCGCGTTGAGGACGTCGCTGAGCGCCGCCTGCGTGTCGGTGATCGCGTTGACGAGGTCGGGCGAGCCCGCGATCGAGGCGAGCGCGATGTGGAAGCGCGAGTCGATGCCGCGGTACGTGCCGTAGTCGGACAGGTGGTACCCGCCCATCTCGTCGACGAGCTCGGCGAGGCGCTCGCGCTCGGCGGCGGTGGAGCGCTCGGCGGCCAGCTCGGCCGCGCCGGTCTCGAGGATGCGGCGGTAGCGCAGCAGCGCCGCGAGCTCCTCGCCGCGCAGGTCGCGCACGCCGTCCTCCGGCGGACGATCCGCGTCGGAGGGCAGCGTCTCGCAGACGAAGGTGCCGCCGCCGCGGCCGCGGCGCGCCTCGAGGTAGCCGGACTCCTGCAGAACGCGCAGGGCCTCGCGCACGGTCGAGCGCGAGAGCGCCAGGTGCTGTGCGAGGTCACGCTCGCTCGGCAGCTGCTCGCCGGGCGCCAGGAGCCCCATGCGGATCGCGCGGCCGAGGCGCTCGACGGTCTGCTCGAAGGCATTGGCCGTGCGCACGGGCGCGAACACGCCGTTGAGCTCATCGCTCAGCGGGCTCTGCGGGTCGACGGCCATGCGAGCGACGCTACCAGACGCCGTCTGTCAGATGTCCGTCGCGGTCGACAGGTGCGCGGTCGAGCCGAGCTGCTTGAGGTCGGCCCGGCGGCGGCCGTGGCGGTCGACGCGCACGACGACCTCGGTGAGGCTCGCGTTGCCGACGAACAGCGAGAACGAGTCGGGAGCATCCGGCGGGACCTGCATGGCCCAGCGCAGGATCCCCTGCGTCGTGCCGGCGTGCGAGACGACGAGCGGCAGACCGCCCGCCTGCCAGATCGCCTCGGCGGCCTCGCCGGTGCGCTGGTAGAACGCGCCGATCGTCTCGCCGTCCCACGCCGCATCGTGGGGGTGCCAGATGTCGTCGTACGGAGCGAGCTCGATCATCTCCGCGAGGGTGAACGGGCTGAGCGCCCCGCTGCCGAACTCCATCAGGCGCGCATCCGTCTCGATCGGCAGGCCGAGCGCATCGGCGCAGGCCTGTGCGGTCTGCTGCGCGCGCACCGCGGGACTGGCGATGATGCGATCGGGCCGCGGCGAGCGGGCGGCGACGGCACGGCCCGCGTCC
>JBPCSK010000299.1:0-7069 GCA_051007275.1 Gaiellales bacterium
GTGCGCGTCTGCCTGCCCGCGCTGGCCGGCGGCTCCTGGATCGGACATCGGATGATCCACGGGTCCGACACGTCCAAGTTCCGCGCGCGCGTGCTGTGGATCCTGCTGATCCTCGCGCTGATCACCGCTGCCCGCGGGCTCACCGGGCTGGTCTAGCCGCAGCGCTCCCATACAACGAGCGCGCGGCGCAAGGCGTAGCGAACGATCGTCACGCCCTCGTCCACGCCCATCCCGGGCTTGGCGAGCACCTGATCGGCCTCGACGGCGAGCGCGACGTGGGTGCTGGCGATCGCGCTCACCTCCGTCTCGGCGCACGACCCGCCGATGAAGACGCCGAGCCCCGCATCGCGGCACGCCCTGGCCGCGGCGATCGCGCGCGTCAGGCAGCCGAGGTCCGGCATCTTGATCTGGATCAGATCAACCGACTCGGCGGCCACGAACTGGGCGACGTCGTCATCGCTGTTGCAGAACTCGTCGGCCACGAGGGTCACCGCATGGCCCCGTCGACGTAGCTCGCGTCGCAGCTGCGCCAGCAGGTCCACGGTCTCGGCGACGTCCTCGCCGTAGCACGGCGACTCGACCGACAGCGCGAGGCCGTCCGCGGCCGCCTCGGCCGTGCCAAGAAACGTCGCCATGCGATCGATATCGAGGTCCATCACGTGCCCGAGCATCCCGTAGACGTCGAGGTGCAGCCGCGGCCGGTAGCCCGGTGCACCGAGCTCGTCAACGCGACGCCGCAGCCAGGCCACGTACTCCAGAAACCGCCCGCCGTCGCTGCCGAACGACGCGGGTGCGTTGAAGAGCCCGTGCGGCAGAACCTCGACGCCGCGCAGGATCATGCGATCGGCGTTCACCTCGCGCTCGTCGCCGCTCTGCGCATAGACCGGCAGGAGCTCCGGCTCGTCAAGTCCGGTCAGCTCGGCGAGCACCTGCAGAGGGCTCCGACCCGCCTCGGCCGCGCACGCGTTGAGCCACGCCTGGCTCAACCCGTACCGCACGGCCGTGTGCACGGGACGTCCGTCGAATCGGAGCCCTTCGTTCAAGGCGCAGGCCGCGACGAGATCGAGCTCCCCCGCCTCCTGCAGGGCCCGGGCGACGAAGTCGACCTCGACCCCGAGCGTCGCCGGATCGACCGGAAGATCGCGGCCGCCGACGCCGGCGTACTGCACGGCGACGGCGTCGCCCCAACCGGCTGCACCGGTGGTCGTCTCCACCCGCAGGAGGATCGCGCGCGACGGGCTGCGCACCGCGGCGTGGCCGGGCGTGATCGGCGCGCCGCGGTAGGCGAAGCCGTCGCGCTCCGCACCTGCTCGAATCGCCATCAGATCGTCGGCGTAGAACGCGGCCTCGCCCGGCACCGCGTCGAGCCACGCAAGGGCAGGCATCGATCAGCCCTCGAGCGCGAGCTCGAGCATCCGGTCCATCTCGTCGAGCCCCTTCGACCAAGTGGCGGCGTCGGCGAGATCGATGCCGAAGGCCCCGAGCTGCGCGCCCGGCGACGCCGAGCCTCCGGTCGAGAGGAACTCGAGATAGGGCGCAACGAAGGCCTCGCCCTGCTCGCGGTAGAGGGCGTAGAGCGTCAGGCTCGCGAGATGCGCGAAGGCGTACGCGTAGGTGTAGAACCGCGTGTTGATGAAGTGCGGGATGTAGCTCCAACCACGCCGGTAGCCGTCCGGCAGCACCATCGAATCGCCGTAGTACGAGGCATTTCGCTCGAACCAGAACTCCGCCAGGCGCTCCTTCGTCAGCGCCTGGCCGTGCTGGCGGGCGCCGTAGGCGTCCTGCTCGTAGCGCGCCATCATCGTCTGACGGAAGACCGTCGCGAAGCCGGACTCGAGCTCCTGCCGGATCAGCGCCGTGCGCGTGGCGGCATCCGGCTCGGTCTCGAGCATGCGCTCGAAGACGATCAGCTCGGCGAACGTGCTGGGCACCTCGCAGAGCGCCAGCGGCGCGTGCATCGAGAGCGCGGACTGGCGCTCGCTCGAGAGCGCGAAGTGCATGCCATGACCGAGCTCGTGCGCGACGGTCATGAGGTCGCGGAGCGTGTCCGTGTGATTGAGCATGATGAACGGCTGCGCGTCCTGCGCGACGGACGCGCAGAAGGCGCCGCCGCGCTTGCCCTGTCGTGGTTCCGCATCGACGCGACGATCCTCGAAGACGCTGCGCGAGACGCGCGTCAGCTCGGGCGAGAAGCGGCCAAACGCATCGTCGACGATGGCGCGGGCCTCCTCGTACGGCATGGACCGTCCCTCGCCGAGCGGCGCGTACTGATCGGCCAGATGCAGCCGATCAACGCCCATCAGCTCGGCCTTGCGGCGAAACCAGCGCTGCGCCATGCCGTAGCGCGACTCGATCGCCTCCATCATCGCGTCGACCCACGCGGGCTCGAGCTCGTTCGACAGGTGCCGAGCCGACATCGGCGCGTCGTAGTGGCGCAGGCGATCCATCGTGAGCCGGTCGGCGACGATGCTGTCGTAGCACGAGGCGAGCACGTCGCCATGCGGCTCGAGCGCAACGTAGAGCGTCTCGAGCGCGGCGATGCGCACGTCGCGGTGCGGCGTGTGCACGTACGACAGGAGCTCGTCGACGGTCTTCTCCGCCTCGCCCGATCCATCATCGAACGGTGCACGGATGTTCGACACCGTTTGCGCGAACAGGCTCTGCCAGGCCGAGACGACGGGTTCGCGCTCGGCGAGCATGCGCTCCTGATCGTCGGGTAGAACGTGCGGTCGGAACCGCCGCTCGGAGATCAGGTGATGGCGATCGGCCGCAACCTCGGGTGCATCGATCAGCGGCTGCGCGACCGCATCGTCGAGCGCGATCCACTCGAGATCGAAGAAGCGCAGCGCATTCTGCGCGCGCACCATCCCCTGGTCCACGACCGTCTCGAGGTCGCGTGCCTCGTCGTCGTTGACATCCACGCTCCGACGCAGCCCCACGTACGACCCGACGCGGTGCAGCGCGTTGGAGATGCGGGAGAGCTCCGCCAGCGCCTCAGCCAGCCCACCGGCGTCGAGCTGATCGACCCGACCGCGATAGCGGGCGTCGAAGGCCTCCGAGGCGGCGATTGACTCTGCGAGCAGTGCGTGGGCCGCCGGAACGTCGGTGCAGATCGCGGAGAGGTCCCAGCGCACGCCCTCGGCGTTCGGACCCACGGGCGTGATGGCAGTCATGACGGAATTGTCACCGATCCTCCCCGGCGAGTCGACGCTGCGCAAGCAGAAGCGCCAGCGAGCTGGTGGCCGCCAGGACCTCGCCACCGATCAGGGAGATCGCCTCGTCGAGGGGCAGGTGCAGCGGCAGCGTCGGCTCATGCTGCACCGCCGTGGGGTCGGGCCGGCAGTCGCGAGCGAGGAACACGTAGCCGCGCTCGTCCATCCGTCCGGGACTCGTCGTGAACGCACCCAGCGACTCCAGGTGATCGCTCGTGACCAGTGCCTCTTCTGCCAGCTCACGGCGCGCCGTCTCAATCGGAGTCTCGCCGTCATCGATCGCCCCGGCGGGCACCTCGAGCGTCTCGCCGCCAACCGCGTACCGGTACTGGCGCACGAGCACCACGTCGCCGTTCTCCATGATCGGCACCACCTTGGCGAAGCCTGGCGAGCGCACGATCGGGAAGGCGTAGCGGCGCCCCTCGGGCGTCTCGACGTCGTGCTCCTCGATCCGCACGACATCGTCGTGCAGGATCCGCACGCTGTGGACCTGCCAAGCGGGGAGCGACGGATCGACCATGCGGCCACTGTAGAGGAGGAGCACGGGAGGTATCGTGAGCGTCGCATGCGTCCCGCGCTCGCCGTCCTCATCGCCATCGTCGTGGTCGTCATCGGCGGCTCGGTCGCCGTGCATGCCCTCCGGCACGGCAGCGACACCGCATCCACCGCCACCGGCGACGAAACGCAGGGCACTGCCACGACTGGTGCAAGGCCCGTCAAGGACGTCCCGCAGCTGACGCTCCCCGATCCGTTGCCGAACCGGACGATCCAGGTGCCCATCCTCATGTATCACCGCATCGCGGTGCTCAACGGCGACGAGCCTCCCGTCACCGTCGGCCTGACCGTCGATCCCGGCGAGTTCCAGCTCCAGATGGCGTGGCTCCACGATCATGGCTATCAGACCATCACCCAGCTCCAGCTGTTCGAGGCGCTGATGCAGGGGAAGGACCTGCCGAAGAAGCCGGTGCTGCTCACCTTCGACGACGGCTACCGCGGCATCGCCACGATCGCGGCGCCGATCATGAAGCAGTTCGGGTACGTTGGCACCGCCTATGTGATCACCGATCGCATCGCCGAGAGGCGCAATGCCGCGCCGACGTGGCTCACCTGGTCGCAGCTGCGCGTGCTCGAGCAGCGAGGCTGGGATATCGGCTCGCACACGGTCTCGCACACGGAGATCCCGCACATGTCGCCCGACGCGGCGATGAAGACGCTGCGGCAGTCGCGCTACGCGCTGGAGCGCCACCTTGGACACCCAGTGCAGTGGTTCTGCTATCCCGCGGGAGCGGTCGATCAGAAGTCCGTCGATGAGGTGCGCAAGGCGGGCTACGTCCTGGCGACGACCACCAAGTCCGGTGACATGCTGTCCGCGCAGGATCCCCTGCGGCTCGAGCGCATTCGCGTCTCCAACACGACCGGTGTGCGCGGGCTCGCCGCTGCGCTGTCTTAGACGTCGCGCAGGAGGAGATCCGCTGACGTGGCACCGACGCGCGAGGCGCCGGCCACCAGCAGGGCGGACACCTCGGAGAGATCGCGTACGGCACGCACGGCCTTGATGCCGATCTGGGCGCCGACCTCCTCACGCATCAGCTCAACATCGAGCAGATCGTTGGGTTCGGGAGAGAGCCCAGATGACGTCACCAGCATGTCGACCTCGGCAGCGACGACGGCCCGCGCCAGGAGACGAAGCGTGCGATCGTCGAATGCGCCGGTATCGATCACGCCTCGGACCAGCGCCTCGGTGTCCGCCTCGCGCGCGGCATGGGCGCACAGGCGCAGCTCGTCCCGCACGTGATTGACGTCGCCACCGGCGAACTGCCCCAGATCCACCGCGATCTCGACCTCCTGCGCTCCGTCGTGCAGGGCACGGACGCAGGCGCGAGCCTTGATCTCGGGGCGATCTGCACCGAACGGATGGGAGATCAGCGCGACCACCTTGACGTCGGTGCCGCGCAGCGCCGCAGCCGCCCCCACGACGTGGGTGGGCGGCACGCAGACGGCCGCCACGTGGTGCTCCAGCGCCGTGGCGCAGAGTGCAGCGCAGTCCGCGGGCGTCGCGCGCGGGCGAAGCAGCATCAGCTCGATCGATTTCGCGATATCTCCGGTCCGGCGAGCCATGCGCGCAGCCTACCGGCAGGGCGTGATCCCGGTCGCTCCGAGGCACTCGGGCTTCGTCTACCATTCGACCTTCCAGCGATGACCGAATTCCGCGATCAGAAGCGCTACGACGCGCACCAGGAGGCGATGCGCAATTCGCGCCGCGCCAAGCAGCGCGCATCCGCACGGGCCCAGCAGCGTCGCCGCAGGATGATCGCCGTCGCCATCCTGCTCCTCCCCGTGGCGATCGCCGCCTTCGCCTTCACCTGGAGCCGCAGCAATCCCGCCCCGAAGAAGGCGAAGGCAGCGGCGGCGACGACGACGACGCGGCAGAGTGCCGCGGAGCAGGCCGTCGGCGGCCGAGTCGCGATGCCCGATCACATCCGTGGCGTGCACGCAACCTCGTATGCGGTCGCCACCCCGAGCCTGTTCGAGCCGATCATGGCGCTCGCGGATCCCAAGGTCGGGATGAACGCCATCCAGATCGACGTCAAGGACGAGCGCGGCGAGCTCGCGTTCTCCACGCCGATTCCCCTCGCCAACAAGAGCGGCGCGCAGCAGGACATCTACGACCCGATCAAGGTGCTCCGGCGGGCGCACGACGCCGGTCTGTACACGATCGCCCGCATCGTCACGTTCCAGGACGGCTACGCGCCGCAGGCCGATCCCTCGATCGCCCTGCACACGCCGAGCGGTGCGCTCTGGAAGAACGACCTCAACATCACGTGGCTCGACCCGACAAACGAGAAGGCGTGGGACTATCCGATCCAAGTCGCGCAGTATGCCGCCGAGCTCGGCTTCGACGAGATCATGTTCGACTACGTCCGGTACCCGACCGATGGCGACGCCACGAAGATGGCGTTCAAGGATCCGGGCCGTCCCCGGCAGGACACCATCACCGCGTTCCTCAAGAAGGCCTCCGCCAAGCTCAAGCCGCTCGGCGTCCACGTCTCGGCCGCCATGTTCGGCCTCGCCGCCACCGACGACCTCGGCATCGGCCAGTGGCCCGGCAAGCTGCGCAACACGCTCGACGCGGTCTACCCGATGGTGTACCCGTCGCACTTCACGGACGGCCAGTTCGGCATCGATAAGCCGGGTGACACGCCGGGTCCGACCGTCGCCGCGGCCCTGTCCGACTGGCGCCGCAAGACCAACGGCGGCGTCATGCAGATCCGCCCGTGGCTGCAGGACTTCACCCTCGGTGGTATCCCCTACGGCGCGAAGCAGGTCAAGGAGCAGATCGCCGCGGCGGACCGCACCGGGGCAGGTGGCTGGCTGCTGTGGAACGCCCAGTGCATCTACACCGCAGGTGTCTTCGACGGCACCAACGGCCAGCCGTAGCCTCTACGGCCCGAGGCGATCGAGCAGCGCGGGATCATCCCGCCAGCCGCGCTGGGTGCGCACGCGCAGCTCCAGCATCACCTTGCCGCCGATGATGCGCTCGATACCCGGGCGCGCCGAAGTGCCGATGTCGCGAATCATGGATCCACCGGCACCAATCACGATGCCCTGCTGCGACTTGGAGTCGACGTAGATCGAGGCCTCGATTCGCGCCGCACGTCGCCGCGTCGGCGGATCGTACTCCTCCACGACAACCGTGAGCGCGTGCGGCACCTCATCGCGAAGGCGCCGCAGCGCCTGCTCGCGAATCAGCTCGGAGATCTGCAGCCGCACGGGGTCCGAGGAGCGGGCCTCCTGCGGAAACAGCGCAGGGCCCTCCGGCGCCAGCCGCACGAGGTCCTGCACCAGCGCATCCACGC
>JBPCSK010000300.1:0-7499 GCA_051007275.1 Gaiellales bacterium
GTCCCAAAGGGGTCAGACCCTTTCGGCAAATCAATGCGCAGGCTCGGCGCCGCCGATTCGACGGCGAGTTCGCGCTTCGATGTCCCGAAAGGGTCTGACCCCTTTGGGACATCCACCCATCAGACGCCGTTGACCCAGGTGCGCGTGACGAGCCGGCTGGAGCCCGCGAGCATGATCGCTGCCGCCAGGTGCTCGTCGTCCACGCCGAGGATCTCATCATTATCGAGATCGAGCGCGATCAGGTCGGCGGGAGCGCCCTCTGCGACGCGCGGCATCGGCAGGCCGAGCGCACGAGCACCGGCATCCCACGACGCCTCCAGCAGGTACCCGGCCGGACCGGGGTCACCGGCGCGTACCAGCACGTTGCGCTGGCCCGCCGTGCGCCGAGCCATCGCCTCCAGCTCGCGCGCCTCCACGATCGGATCGAGGATCGTGTTCGAGTCCGACCCGAGCGAGACGGAGATGCCGCGCTCGAACATGCGCTGGACGGGTGCGTAGCCGTCACCGAGGTTGGCCTCGGTCGTCGGACAGACGCAGACGCCGGCCTTTCGCTCGGCCAGCAGGTCGAGCTCGACGTCATCGCAGTGGGTGCCGTGCACGATCACGGTGCGGTGGTAGAGCGCGCCCGCCTCGTCGATCACCTGCACCGGGCGCTTGCCGTACCACGCCAGCGACTCGCGGATCTCGCGAGGCTGCTCGTCCGCATGGATATGCAGCGGCATGCCGTGCCGGCGGGTGTAGTCGCTGATCGCCGTGAGCCACTCCGGCGACACGGCACGCATGGAGTGCGGTGCGGCGCCAACTGTCACGAGCGGATGATCCTCCGCCCACACGCGCATCGCCTCGAGCCGTTCGAGGTAGGCCTCGACGCTGGGGTCGCAGAATCGGCGCTGACCGGGCGTGGGCGCGATGTCCTTGCCGCCCCGTCCATACGCCACGAGCAGCATCACGATGCGAATGCCCTCGGCCTCGGCCGCCGCGCAGACGGCCTCCGACAGCGCGTTCGGATTGTCGTAGTACGTGCCGTCGGGCTGGTGGTGGACGTAGTGGAACTCGCCCACGCTCGTGGCGCCGCTGGCACGCATCTGGCGGTAGCAGCGGCGCGCCACGTCGTGGATCTTCTCCGGAGTCATGCTGCCGGCCTGGGCATACATCTCCTCGCGCCAGGTCCAGAAGTCATCGTCGGGATTGGCCGGGTCAATGCGCTCCACGACACCGCGCAGATCGCGCTGGAAGGCGTGCGAGTGCGCGTTGACGAAGCCCGGCAGCAGGGCGGAACGGGTGAGCCGCAACGCGTCGGCAGGAGCCTCGCTGGCCGGTACGACGGCACAGATCGCGCCGTACTGCATCTGCACGGCGAGGTTGCGGCGGACGCCGTCGGCGTCGAGGACGAGGTCGGGCAGAAGCCAGGTCATGTGGTGATCCCCGGAAGGTCGAGACCGCCGCTCTTGGCGGCCTGCTTGGCGATGTCGTAGCCGGCATGTGCATGGCGCATGACGCCCGTGCCGGGGTCGTTCCAGAGGACGCGCTCCACGCGGAACGCCCCCTCCTCCGTGCCGTCGGCAACGACCTGCGCACCCGAGTGGATCGAGCGACCGATGCCGACGCCGCCGCCATGGTGCAGCGCCACCCACGCGGCACCGGAGGCGACGTTGAGCATGGCGTTGAGGACCGGCCAGTCGGCGATCGCGTCGGAGCCGTCCATCATGCCCTCCGTCTCGCGGTATGGCGAGGCGACGGAGCCCGAATCCAGGTGGTCGCGGCCGATCACCAGCGGTGCCGAGACGTCGCCTGAGGCGACGAGCTCGTTGAAGCGCAGGCCCGCGCGATGGCGGTCGCCGTGACCGATCCAGCAGATGCGCGCCGGTAGGCCCTGGAAGGCGATGCGCTCCTGGGCACCGTCGAGCCAGCGCTGCAGGCGCTCGTTGTCGGGGAAGAGGTCGCGCATCGCGTCGTCGGTGACGGCGATGTCGTTCGGGTCGCCCGACAGCGCGGCCCAGCGGAACGGGCCGATGCCGCGACAGAACAGGGGGCGCACGTACGCCTCGACGAAGCCGGGGTAGTCAAACGCGTTCTTGAGCCCACCCGTGCGGGCCTCGGTGCGCAGCGCGTTTCCGTAGTCGAACACCTCGGCGCCGCGCTCCTTGAACTCGATCATCGCCTGCACGTGACGGACGATCGACTGGCGCGCCAGATCGATGTACTTGTCGGGATGCACCTCGCGCAGATCCTCCGCGCCCTCGACGCTGAAGCCCACGGGGATGTAGCCGACGAGCGGGTCATGGGCCGAGGTCTGGTCGGTGACGATGTCCGGCAGGAAATTGCGCTCCAGGAGAGCAGGCAGCACCTCGGCGGCGTTGCCCAGCAGACCGATCGAGACAGCCTCGCCGTTGACGCGCGCCTCCTCGACGCGGGCGATCGCCTCATCGATGTCGTCGTAGCGCTCGTCGCAGTAGCGCTCGCGGATGCGGCGATCGATGTGGTCGGCGTCGATCTCGACGCAGAGCGCCACGCCGCCGTTCAGCGTGACGGCCAGCGGCTGTGCGCCGCCCATCCCGCCGAGCCCCGCGGTCAGCACCACGCGGCCCTTGAGCGAGCCGCCGAAGCGCTGCTCGGCGATGGCCGCGAACGTCTCGTAGGTGCCCTGCACGATGCCCTGCGAGCCGATGTAGATCCACGAGCCGGCCGTCATCTGGCCGTACATCGTCAGCCCCATCGCCTCGAGGCGCCGGAACTCCTCCCACGTGCCCCACTCCGGGACGAGCAGCGAGTTGGCGAGCAGCACGCGCGGCGCGAGCTCGTGCGTGCGAAAGACTCCAACGGCTCGCCCTGACTGCACCAGCATGGTCTCGTCGTTCTCGAGGCGCTTGAGCGTCGCCACGATCTGATGGAAGTCCTCCCACGAGCGTGCCGCCTTGCCGGTGCCGCCGTACACGACGAGCTTCTCAGGCGCCTCGGCCACGTCCGGGTCGAGGTTGTTCATCAGCATGCGGAGCGCAGCCTCCTGCAGCCATCCCTTGCAGGTGAGCTCCGTGCCGCGCGGCGCGCGTACGACGGGGGGTGCTTCCGACATGCCGACTCCTTCTGGTGATAGACGGGACAGCCGTCTGCCCGTATGACGGCAGCCTACCGTGCGCGGCCGAACGCGCGGGAGATCGGCGCGTCGTCCCGTCGGCTCTGGCTATACTGCGCGTCCACGCGGATGTAGCTCAGTTGGCTAGAGCGTCGCCTTGCCATGGCGAAGGTCGTGGGTTCGAGCCCCATCATCCGCTCTCCGAATCTCTCGAACCCGCCAAGGGGCTCGGAGACCCGACCGGTCCGCCATGCCACCGTCGGTCCTGTGCGACGTGCATGTGACGGTGATGCTCGTCGCCCTGCCCCCGCTTCCCGCCGCTGATGGTGTACCGTGGTGCGAGTCGATCGGGGGAGGATCTGATGCGCGGAACGTCGACAGGTCGTGTTCTGGTTGCTGGAGCCATGGTGATCACCGTCATCGCGATCGCGCTGGCTGGGGCCGCCTCCTCGGCGTGCGCATCGACTGCCGGCAAGCAGCGGGTTGTGCAGGTGAGCGCGCAGGTAGCGCCGATGACCCCGCTCGACGGAGCCGCCATCACGGTCACCGACGCCGACGGAAACATCGTCGGCACGGGCCGCACCGTCAACGCAGGAGCAGCAGAGGTTGCGGTGCGCAGCGGCCGCCTGCCGCTGCTGCTGACGACCACAGGCGGAACCGTGCGGGGCAGGCCGTTCGAGGGGCATCTGCAGGCGTTCACGACGCGCACGAAGCGTGCGGACGGACTTCTCCAGGTCAGCTTCGTCACGACCGTCGCGGCTCGCTACCGGGAGCTGTACAACGGCAAGGTCAAGAGCATCGAGAACCGGATCTACCAGAAGCTCGGCCTCAAGCCGATCTACGGTCCGTTCCAAGTCCGCTACGGCATCCGCTCTCTGCGCGGCGCCACGCTCCTGCGCCGCGCGCGTGCGATTGGCGGCTATGACGTCGGCGTTGACGATCTCGTCGCCCGCCTTCACAGCGGGAAGCCGTTTCCCCGGTTCGCCGGGGCGCGAGCCGATCAGCATCCGACCTACAGCAGCAGTCCGTCAACGCGCGCCTCGTCCACGCCGCCGTGTCCGGCGACGGTCCTGCCGACGGAGGGTCCCACGCCGACGCAGACCGTCGTCAACTACGGGCTGCTGGCATCCGACGGCCTGCTGACGGCCTTCGCCGACGCCGACCCGTACACACTGGTCGAGGGCGCCGCCGGCATGGTGTTCGGCGAGTCGGGCGCCACCAATGATGAATTGGCCGCGGCGCTCGCATCGATCAGCGTGCAGCTGACGTGCATCTCGCAGCAGATCGCGCAGCTTCAGCAGTCGGTCGACTCCCTCAAGCTCCAGACGTCGCTGAACAACATCTTTCAATGCGAGTCCGCGATTTCCACGCAATGGCCGAACTACCAGGGCGCCGTGGCCAACGCGAACGCCAATCCGAGCAACCCGGCGTATGCCGTCTCGACCACGAGTCTCAACTGGCAATTGGTCTTCAACGGGATCGGCAGCATGATGTCCACCTGCTCGTCGGACATCAACCAGGCGCTGTTCAACGCGCCGAGCACCACGCAATCCGCGTGGCAGATCATGGTTGCCAACACCAAGCAGGGGGACAACCTGTCGACGGATTCCGTCGCGCTGCAGCCCTCCTCCGTGCAGAACCTGCAGGGATTCCTGCAGTACTACGGCACGCTGGAGTATCAGCAGATGATCATGTCCATCGACTGGCTCAACTTCCAGTCGGCGGTCTGCGGCACCAGTCAGAATTGCAGCGTGCTGTCGAACCAGAACACCCTTCTGGGCACGCCCTGCGTGCTCCATGCGCCGAGCCTCGCCGATGTGGAGGCGAACGGAACCGCCGCGTCGTACTGCCAGTGGCAGCAGAACATCCTTGACGTCTGGCCGGGCGACACCTACGACGACGAGGTGGGACACTTCAAGTCGACCACGACGTACACCGCATCGAAGGATCCGAACTCCGTGGCGGGTCTTGCGATCAGCGCGGTGCCCGGAAGCTTCGGCACTTCGACGAGCGCGTACGGCAATCCGGCGACTGCCTTCACGACGAACTACCTCAACGGCAGCAACATCAACAAGTACGACAGCCGCTGGAACGCGCAGAACGCCTGGACGTCATTCAACAACCAGCCGGCGTCGACCTACCCCCAGCCGTACCAGGCCTACTTCGCGCGGCAGGCTCCGGCGACAGGATCGCCGGTGTACGCCGATCTCACCGGCTACACGAACTTCAAGTCCTTCTTCAACTCGTGGCTGAACGCCACGGGGACGCCGGCCACGGCGACGTCGCCCGCCGCCATCACTCCGAGCCAGAGCTCGGATCCTGGCCACGTCACGTTCCAGATCCTCTTCGCCGACGGCGAGCTCGAGGGCAGCGGCAGTCCCCCAACCTGCTCCTCGACGCACGATCACTACAACGACGGCAACGCAACGGACTACGTGAACACGTACACGTACGGCTACTACACGGCGCACAACGCCGTCTACAGTCCGAGCCCGTGGTCGGAGAACACCGGCGGCATCCTCGGCGGCGGAACCAAGTCGAGCAACTTCAACGGCGACTGGAGCTACACCGGGCAGCACGCAGATGGATGCCAGTCGTCTCCGCCAATCGCATGGCTCAAGTCCCGCCCGTGGGTTCAAGGCGGGACGGCTCCAGGAGTGCCGGTCGTCACCTCCTCGGGCACGATCAACCTCCCGACCCCGGCGTACAATCTTTCGACGGCGACGGCCACCGCGCCGCTGACCGCAGCGAACTGTCCGTCGTGCACGTGGTCGCTGAGGAGCTCCACCTCGCCGAACATGACGATCTCTCCATCTGGGGTCCTGTCGATGAAGCTCGCCCTGGCTGGCAATACCGCACAGGTCACGGTGGTCGCGTCTGCACCGCTCTCAACGCAGGTCATGCCGGCGAGCGCACCGCAGATCGTGTACTCCGCTCCCGTCACGTTGAACGTCACGGTGTCGTGAGGCGGACGCGCCCGGGTTGAGGTTCTGTCGATCCGTGGCGTAGGCAACGACCGCAACGGCCGGTTCCGATCGAGGCTGCCGAGGCATGTGTGCACACGGTGCTGACCCCGGTTCCGTTGTGACGCTCGAGGGGCCCTGCCGCGGCGGGGCCCTGCTCGTTCTCGCGCGATTACCCGCCGATCGTCTCGCGACCGTGCGGAGCATCCCAGTCGAGTGCCGGCCCCGCCGGGATGATCCCCGTCGGATTGAGCTGCAGGTGCGTCGTGTAGTAGTGGGTCTTGATGTGGTCGAGGCGCACCGTCTCGGCGATGCCCGGCTGCTGATACAGGTCACGCACATACGGCCCGAGGTTCGGGTAATCGCTGATGCGGCGGATGTTGGTCTTGAAGTGCCCGACGTAGACGGGATCGAAGCGCACGAGCGTCGTGAACAGGCGCCAGTCGACCTCGGTGATCGCCGGTCCCATCAGATAACGCCGCGTGGCCAGACGGGCGTCGAGCTCGTCGAGCATCGCGAACAGCTCGATGACGGCCTCGTCATAGGCCTGCTGGGTGGCCGCGAAGCCCGCCTTGTACACGCCGTTGTTGACCGCGTCGTAGATGCGTTCCTCGAGCACATCGATCTCTGCCACCAGCGCCTCGGGGCGCAGGTCGAGCCGCACGTCGGTGAAGGCGTCGAAGGCTTTGTCGAGCATGCGCATCACGAGCGCAGACTCGTTGCAGACGATCGTGCGTGTCTCGCGGTCCCACATCGTCGGCACGGTCACGCGCCCCTCGTACGTGGGATCGGCGATCGCGTAGGCCTCCGACAGGAAGTGAAAGCCCTCGTAGGGATCCGCATCGGAACCGACGGGATCACCGAAGCCCCAGCCGCGCTCATCGCGGTAGGGGTTGACGACGACCATCGGCACGACGTCCTCGAGGTGCTTGAGACGGCGAAGGATGATCGCCCGATGGGCCCACGGGCACGCGTACGAGACGTACAGCACGTAGCGGCCCGTCTCGGCCGGGTAGTTCGTCGTCCCATTGGGGCAGACGTGATCGAGGAAGCGGCTCTCCTGCCGCACGAAGCGGCCGGCGCGGTCGGTCTCGCGGGGAAACTGCGCGGGGATGCTCGCCATGGCTCCACCGTAGCGCGGCAGGCTACGCTTGACGCTGCATGCGCATCTCGAACCTCCGTCTTGCGATCCTCATCTGCGCCCTCGGTGCGATGTCGGAATCGCTGTTCTACACGGCGCTCGCTCCGCTCCTCACGACGCTTGACGACCAGCTGGGCTTCAAGCACGAGCAGGCCGGCCTCCTCGTCGCGGGCTACGCGATCGGCTACTGGGCCGGCGCCTATCCCGCCTACCGCCTGGCAGCGCGCTTCGGTCCCCGAGCCACCGCGGTCATCGGCGTCGGGTGCGTCGCCATCGCCACGCTGGGCTTCGCGCTCGGCGAGACCTTTCCCGTCCTGATGGT
>JBPCSK010000301.1:0-1291 GCA_051007275.1 Gaiellales bacterium
CGCTCGAGCTGCTCGACGCGCTGCCCGGCGAGCCGCGGGCGCTGCGGGCGGTCGTCGAGACGATCTACCGGCGGACCAGCTGATGGCAGGAGCGGGGCGGGAGCGCCTCGATCAGGCGCTCGTGGCGCGCGGGCTCGCTCCGACGCGATCGAAGGCCCAGGCCTGGATTCTCGCCGGTCTCGTCTCGATCGACGGCGAGCCGGCCAAGACCGCGGGCCAGCAGGTCACGGCCGACCACGAGCTGACGGTGCGCGATCGACCGCGCTTCGTCTCCCGCGCCGGGGACAAGCTCGACGGCATGCTCGAGCACCTCGAGTGGGATGTGACGGGTGCCGACGTCCTCGACATCGGCGCGTCGACCGGCGGGTTCACCGACTGCCTGCTGCAGCGCGGTGCCGCGCGCGTGATCGCCGTCGATGTCGGGTACGGGCAGCTCGACCACCGCCTGCGCGAGGATCCGCGCGTGACTGTCATGGAGCGCACGAATGCGCGCACGCTCGAGGCGGGCACGCTCGCCTTTGCGCCCGACCTGATCGTCGCCGACGTGTCCTTCATCTCGCTGCGGCACGTGCTCGGTCCGGCGATCGCCAGCGCCAGAGCGCCGTGGCGGGCGATCGTGCTCGTCAAAGCGGAGTTCGAGGCGCAGCCCGACGACGTCGGGAAGGGCGGCGTGGTGCGGGATCCGGCCGTGCGCCGCCAGGCGATCACCTCGGTCGCCCGCTACGCTTCGGACCTCGGAGCGGTCCCGCTCGAGGCCCGCGACTCGGGTCACCCGGGCCCGGCCGGCAACCACGAATACCCCCTCGCCCTCGTCTCCAAGGACCATCCACTCGCCCGTGACGCAGACGCCGACCCCGAGCGCATCGCCCAGCAGGCCGTCGATGACGCCTGACGTCAGGCGCATCCTGCTCGTCACGCACGGCGACCCGATGGTCACCGCGGCGACGCTGCCCGCGCTGGCGGCCGCGCTCGCCGCGCGCGGCGTGGAGCTGGTGCTCAGCGAGGATGAGGTCGCCAAGCATCCCGATCTGCAGCCGATCAGCGTCGACCGGCCCGACGACGTCGACCTGATCCTCGTGCTCGGCGGCGACGGCACCATGCTGCGCGCGCTGCATCGCGTGATCGACCGGCCCGTGGCCTGCGTCGGCGTCAACTACGGCACCTTCGGCTTCCTCACCACGATGCGCGCCAACGAGATGCTCGATCGACTGCCCGACGTGCTGGGCGGCGGGCTCGAGGTCGTCAGCATGCCGACGGTGTCGGTCGAGACGCCCGACGGGCGCTTCATCGC
>JBPCSK010000302.1:0-8374 GCA_051007275.1 Gaiellales bacterium
GGGCTGCTCGTTGCCCTCGCTGAGCTGGCGAGCTCGTACGACGGCGTGATGGTGATCGACGTCGAGGTCGACCCGGCTGCCGCCGAGCGGTTTCGCATCGTCGGTGAGGGTGATCGCGTCGCGCTCGCCGTCTACCGCCTGGTCGAGCAGGCGCTGCAGAACGCGCTCAAGCACGGCAACGCGACGCGGGCCCGAGTCGCAGTCAACCTGCGCGATCGAGCGGATCTCGAGTTGCTCGTCGATGCAGACGGCGATGCGCCGCCGGCACAGCGCTACCCCGGCAATGGCACCGCGATCATCAACGCGTGGCTCGACGACGTTGGTGGCAGGTGGTCACTCGCCGCCGGTGCAGCCGGCGGATCCCGCTTCGCGGCGCAGATCAGCCTGGGGAGATAGCGATCGCGTTCAGCCCGTCTGCGCGAGCGCCGCAACGGCGCCGGCATGCACGAGCTGCTCGACGGGATCGAGCTCGGGGATCACGCCGTTCGGCTCGAGTGCCGGAGCCGCGGTGCGGAGCAGATCGTGCAGTCGCTGCGTGCCGGTTCCGAGCCGGTGCCCTCGCAGGTCGCTCGCCTGCGCCGCGACGATCAGGCTGCACGTCACGACGCGCTCGCCGATCGCGCACATCTCGGCGAGACGGCGGGCGGCGGTCGGCAGGAGGGTCATGGTGTCCTCGATGCCCTCCTCGATCGACGTCGTCGGCAGCTCGTTCGTGACGGGGGCGGCCAGGAGTCGCAGCTCGCCGACCATCGACGTCATGCCGTGCGTCAGCATCTCGAGTCCGGGCTCGCCGCCATGCTCGTGCACGCGCAGGCCGCGCGTGAGCCCGTTGAAGGGCAGCTGCAGCTGCTTGATCGAGCGCTCGAGCTGGATCGTCATGGCCGAGGCGAGCGCCTGGCGGAGCGAGTCGATCGCGAGCGCGAGCGGCACCACGGAGAACTGGCCGACCGACTGGACGCGCTCCTCGTCGACGATCACGATCGGATTGCCCTGGAACGCGTTCAGCTCGACGTCGAGGATCGCGCGCGTGCGGTCGAGCACATCGCGGAAGGCGGCCTGGATCTGCACCGACGAGCGAAAGCAGACCGGGTCCTGCAGGTTGCGCGCCAGCGTGTGGTCCTCCAGCGCGCTCCCGACCAGCAGGGCGGCGATGCGCTCGCGGGTCGCGGCGATCGCGGGGTGAGGGCGGGAGACGGCGATGATCGGGTCGATCGCGCCGAGATTCGCGCCGAAGCCCTCCAGATCGAGCGCGATCGTCGCGTCGAGCGTGTCGGCGAGGCGCATGCAGTCGAGCACCGCCAGGGCAGCGGAGGCCGTGCCGAACGAGTTGTGATCGAACAGCGCGAGCGCCTCCGACGGCCCGAGCTCGAAGTCGCCCAGCAGGTCGATCGCGAGATCGACGAGCGGCCCGATGTCGCCGATGCCGAGCGAGCCGAGCATCCGCATGCGCGGCAGCGTGGGGCGGTCGAGGGCGTTGAGGAGCTCCTCGACGAGCTCGGGACGCACGCCATTGCGGCCCGATGCCATGTGATTGGCGACGCGGAGGATCGTGGCGCGCACGAGCTGATCCGAGGCGTACGGCCCGCCGACGACGCGGTGGTTCAGGAGCATCACGTGGTTGAAGCGCGCCTCGTCGTCGAGCTCGACCGCGTCGAGCTTGCCGGCGCCGACGCCGGTATTGCCGCCGTAGATCATCACGTCGCGCTCCAGCTCGGCGAGGAGCACCTCGTTGCCGCGACGGATCTGCGCGCGCGTGGCCTCATCGATGCGCGCGCTGGCGCCATCACGCGCCACGGCATGGACCTGCTCGAGCGTCAGCGACGCCCCGGTGACGACCACTTCCGGCGTCATGCGGGGAGGGAGTAGCCGCCGTCGATGATCAGCGTCTGCCCGACGATCATCGTCGACTCGGGACCGGCCAGCCACGCGACGGCGTTGGCCATGTCCTGCGGCTCGACGATGCGGCCCGCGGGCGTGAGGTCGCCCATCGCGAGCATCTCGTCCTTGTTGTCGAAGTGGTCGAGCGCATCGGTGTGCACGACGCCGCCGGACGCGGCGTTGACGCGGATACCCATCGGCGCGAGCTCGACGGCCAGGTAGCGCACGCACGCCTCGAGCGCGGCCTTCGATACGCCGACGAGCGTGTAGTTGTCGAGCACGCGGAACGAGCCGAGCGACGAGATCGCAACGATGCCGCCGCCACCGCGCGCCGCCATCAGCGGGGCGGCACGCTGCGACAGCAGCATCAGGGCGCGGGCGTTCGTGTCGAGCGTCCAGTCCCAGTGCTTCTCCGTCAGCTCCATCAGCGGGCGGATCACGCCCGAGGCGGCGTTCGAGACGAGCAGGTCGAGCCCGCCGAGCTGCGCCGCGGCCTCATCGACCAGCGCGTTGCATCGATCCGTGTCGTCGATGCGGCCCTTGATCGCGTAGGCCGTACCGCCCAGCGCCTTGACCTGGGCCAGCGTCTCCTCGGCCGCATCGCCGTTGCGCAGGTACGAGAAGGCGACCGTGGCGCCGCGCTGCGCAAGATCGAGCGTGATGGCTCGGCCGATGCCGCGCGAGCCTCCGGTGACGAGGGCGAGGCGGCCGTCGAGCGACCTGCTCACGCCGGCATGCTGGGATCGCCCCAGTCGCCCTTGGACGTGGTATGGCCGAGGCCATCCAGCAGGGCGAGGCGCTCAGCGGCGTACGCGCGCACGGGGTGATCCGCGGGCAGGTCGCCGACGAGGTTCTGCACGCGCTGGCGGATCTGGTACGCGAAGTGCGGGGTGGCGGGACCGATCAGGCGGTCCACGTCGCGGGCGGTGGGCTCCATGGCGGGGATTGTCCCATACCATGCGCCCGATGGCCTCCGACCACGCCGTGCCGACCCTGCTCGACGCGATCGTCCCCACGTGGACGCACCGCACGGTGCAGGGGCGCGACGTCCACGCCTCGACCGAGCGCGTGATGCAGGCGATCCGAGAGACGTCGCTCGACGAGGCCCGCGTGGCCTCGCTGCTCGTCGCCGTGCGCACGAAGGGGGAGAGCAGGGGAATCGACCGACCCTTCGTGCAGACCGGCGACTTCGAGCCCGGCTTCGTGCGGCTGGGCGAGGACGACGACGAGGTCTGCATCGGGTTCATCGGCCGCCCGTGGCCGGGGGGAGCCCCCGAGCGTGCCGTCGGCGATGCCGCGGGCTTCATCGCCGCCGAGGCGCTGGATGCGGTCAAGGTCGCCGTCAGCATTCGCTGCGCGTCCGCCACCTACGGGACGCTGCTCCTGACCGAGACGCGCATCGTCGTCGGGCCGCTCGCCGAGCGGCGCTTCAATCCGTATTGGCGGCTCGTCAAGCCCGCGTCGAACATGGTGCGCTCGTCGCTCCTGCGCGCAATCGCCCGCCACGCCGAGAGCGGGACGCTCTCGTGATGACGATCGCGGAGGCGCTGGACGCCTTCGAGGACGAGTGGATCGAGTCCCTCGCCTTCACCCCGCACACGTCGTATCGGCGCACGCTCCGCCTGTTCCGGATGGAGCTCGGCGATCGGGTCGATCAGCCGCTCCATGCGCTCAAGCCCGACGACCTGCGCGCCTTCGTCCTGTGGCACCGCGCGCACTCGCTGGCCGACAGCGCCGAAGGCACTCGCAAGGCCGCCGTCCACATCGCGCGGCTCGGGGAGTTTCTGAGCGAGCGGTACGGCATGCCCGACCTCGCCATCCCGCGCGACGAGCTGCGAGCGCTGGCCCCGGACGAGGAGCCGGCCGCATGAGCATGCTGCTGGCGATCGACTTCGACGGCACCCTCGCCACCCACGACACCGTCGACTGGTTCTCGGCGCGCTGGGCACCGGAGGACTTCGAGGCAGCCGATCAGGCACTCGCCAACGGCGAGATCACGCTCGACGCGTGCCTCGCGCAGCAGATCGCCAACATCACGGCCACGCGCGAGGAGATCACGGACTTCCTCGTCGACACCGTCGCGATCCGCCCCGGAGCCCGCGAGCTGTTCGCGTTCTGCGACGAGCACGACATCGAGCCGATCGTCGTCTCCGCGGGCTTCGAGTCGCTGATCCACGCGATCCTGCAGGCGCACGGGTTCGACCTGCGCGTCAGCGCGCACGACGTGGACTTCACCCCCGAGGGCATGCGCGTGCGGTTCCGCGAGCGCGCGCTCTGCTCCCACTGTGGCGAGCGCTGCAAGCGCGACGAGGTCGTGGCTCTGGCGGCCGGACGTCGCGTGGCGTACGTCGGCGACGGCTACTCCGATCTGTGCGCCGCTGAGGACGCCGAGGTGCGCTTCGCCCGCGCGAGCCTGATCACGCACCTCTAGCGCGAGGGCTATCCGTACATCCCGTTCGAGAACATGCACGACGTCCGTCTCGGGCTCGCCGACGCGCTCGGCGTGGCGCCGTAGCCAGACCGATACGCTGACGCCCATGTGGACGCTGGTGCTCTCGCTCGGTGCCGCGTCGACGTGGGGCGTCGCGGACTTCGTCGGCGCGATCCGCGCGCGCAACTACAGCGCGCTGCTCGTCGCGGTGTACTCAGAGGTCGTCGGCATGGTGCCGACGCTGATCGCGCTGTACTTCGTCCACGAGACGTTCCCCGGGTGGGGGCTGCTGCCGTGGATGATCGTCGCGGGCATCACCGGGTCCGTCGGTCATGTCGTGTTCTTCACTGCGATGGCGCGCGGGCCAATCGGGGTGATCGCACCGATCTTCGCCTGCTCATCCGCCGGTCCGGCGGTGATCGCGGTGACCATGCTGGGCGAGCGTCCGAGCCTCGCGCAGCTCGGCGGTATCGCGCTGGCGATCGCCGGCGTCGCGCTCGTCAGTCGGCACGCCGGCGAGGGCGACACCCAGCACGGCAAGTACGGCGCGGTGCCGATCGCGCTGATCGGCGTCGCGATCCTCACGGTCTTCTACGTCAGCATGGATCAGATCTCGCAGGAATCCCCCCTCTGGGGCGTGACGATGCAGCGCACGTTCGGCCTGCCGCTCCTGCTGATCGGCCTTGCCATCGGCCTGCGCCGAGGCACGACGACGGCACCGCGCGGGTCGTTCCTGGCGATCGCGCCCGTGGGTCTGATGGACACCGCCGCCTTCATCGCCTTCGCCTACGCGACCTCGCTCGGCAACCTCAGCGTCGCGGTCGTGCTCTCGAGCCTGTATCCGGTGGTCACGATCCTGCTCGCGCGCATCAAGCTCGACGAGCGGCTGTCCGCGGTGCAGCGCGTCGGCGCCGCCGTCGCCCAGCTCGGCGTGATCGCCATCGTCCTGGGGTGATCAGCTTCCATTGGGGTCAGGCACCAACGCAAAGCTGAGTCGCCGGTGAGCGTCGAATAGGATTCAACGGTGATCGCCCGGGTGCTCTCCTCCTCGTCGCACGGATGGCGCGGTCACCTGCCCCTCGCGATCCGGCTCGTGACGGGGACCATCTTCCTCGGCGCCGGCGTGCTGAAGTTCACCGCGCATGCCTCGGAGGTGCAGGCATTTGAGGACTACGGGTTCACCGACCCCGATCGGCTCGTGTACGCGATTGGCCTCGTCGAGCTGTTCGGCGGAGCCGCGCTCGTCCTCGGCCTGCTGACCCGCCTTGCCGCGCTCGGTCTGGCGGTCAACATGGCCGTCGCGACCGCCACCGCGGGTCCGAGCATCGTGAATCTCGCGCTGCTCGTCTCGATGCTCGCGCTCGTCGTGCTCGGCGCCGGACGCTTCGCGCTCGACGCGCGCCTCGCGCAGCGTCTGCCGTCGTCACGCTCCTGACCCCGCTTGGCGTTGGTGCCTGACCCCAATGCAACGCTGATCGCGGCTGGGGGCGCTGCGGGTGGCGTTCGCGATACCGTGCGCGAGTGCTCCGGTTCATCGGCAACATCCTCTGGCTGATCCTCGCGGGCTGGTCCATGTGCATTGCCTACCTCGCGGCCGGGCTGCTGCTCGCGATCACGATCATCGGCATCCCGTTCGCGATCGCATCGTGGCGGCTCGCGTTCTTCGTGATCTGGCCCTTCGGGCGCACCGCCGTTCACGACCCCAACCGCGTGCCGGGCGTCAGCGCCATCGCCAACATCCTCTGGTTCGTCCTCGCCGGCTGGTGGCTCGCGCTCGGCCATCTCCTCAGTGGCGTGCTCCTGTGCATCACGATCATCGGCATCCCGTTCGGGATCCAATCGTTCAAGCTCGCCGGACTCGCGATCGCGCCCCTCGCCCGAGAGATCGTCTCCAACGACGATCCGCGGTTCTTCGCGCAGTAGGCGCTAGACGGCCGCGCCGGTGAGGTAGCCATCGTGGATGGCGTCCTCCCAGCGGCGCGGCGAGCGCGCGTCGCCGACCGGTCGGGCATCGATGCCGCGCTCGATCAACGCCAGGCACAGCGCGTCGTCGGCGACGTGTCGACCGGAGTGGAGGATCACCGGCGCCTTCAGCGTGCGCTCGATGCCGTCGTAGCGCCCGACGATCGTGACCGAGCCAGGGCCGATGTCCTGAACGATCACGTCGGAGTAGATGGTCACCCCGGCATCGCGCAGGCGCTGGAAGACCGGGCGCTCGGCGTGGTTCTCCGTGATCTCGGAGAGCGGATCGATGCCGTCGGGGATCATGATCACGTTGCGCCCCTCGCGAGCGAGCGCCTCAGCGGGACCGCTCGCCTTACGGCTGCCCTCCTCGTCGACCAGCAGGACATCGCCCGCCGGCAGCTCGGTGCCGCGCAGCCAGTCGTCGACGGCGATCGCATGCTCCGGCGACTGCGCGCGCGAGCCCGTCGCCACGAGCACGTGGTCGGGCGCGAGCGAGGCGACCAGGTCGGCATCGGCCTGCGTGTTGAGCCGCACATCGACGCCGAGGTGCGTCAGCTCGTTCGCGCGCCAGCCCCAGAGATCGTTGAGCGAGCCGAGGATCGGCAGCGTCGCGGTGCGGGCAATCTGGCCGCCGAGGACGTCGGACGCCTCGAGCAGCGTGACGCGATGACCGCGCTCGGCAGACGTTCGTGCGGCCTCGAGGCCCGCCACGCCGCCGCCGATGACCACCACATGACCGGGGTCGTCCGCAGCGGATACGGCGCGCTCGCCCTCGTAGCCCGATGCCGGGTTCTGCGCGCACGCGATCGGGAACTTGCGGAGGCGCCGAGCGATGCAGACGTTCTGACCGACGCACAGGCGCACGCGATCGCGCTCGCCGCGCATCACCTTGTTGACGAGATCCGGATCCGACATGAGCGCTCGTGTCATGCCGACCAGATCGCAGTGACCGTCGGCCAGCGCGCGCTCGCCGAGCTCCGGCTTGTTGATCTTGCCCTCGGCGAGGATCAGGACGTCCTTCGCGACCGCCTTGGCGCGCGCGGCATTCGGGATGCCGATGCCGGGCTCGATGTCGAGCGGCGGGATGATCAGCTCGGTGTGCTGGTAGTCGCCGTTGCCGATGCCCATGTAGTCGACATCGCACTCGGCCTCGAGGTGCTGCACGAGCCGCTCGAAGTCGGGGGTGCGCACGCTGATCGTCACGCCGAGGATCGGGTCGTCGCCGATCGCACCGCGCACCGCCTGGAGCAGCTCGACGGCGAAGCGCGTCTTGTTCTCGAACGAGCCGCCGTACTGGTCGGTGCGCAGGTTGCGGTCGTCGTAGAAGAAGGCGTCGACGAGCGTGTCGTACGAGAACATCAGCTCGATGCCGTCGGTGCCGGACCGCATCATCGTCTCGGCGCACTCCGCGTAGCAGCGGACCATCAGCTGGATCTCATCGATGGTCATGGCATGGATGCGACCGACGCCGAAGTAGCCCGGCGCGTCCGACGGGCCCCACTGCTCGCCGCCCGTGGCCAGCGGGTCGGCGTTCGGACCCATGTGGTAGATCTGGTTGATCAGCACGCCACCGTGGTCGTGCACCGCGTCGACGGTGCGCCTGAGGCCCTCGACGAAGCCGGGCTTCGTGTGGTCGTAGTTCTGCGGCGTGACGCGGCCCGTCGGGTGCGGCGGCACGGGCTCCATCACGAGCAGCCCCGTGCCACCGGCAGCGCGCGCGGCGTAGTAGTCGCGCACGCGATCGCCGTGAATGCCGTTGTCCGAGTACGACTGCGTGTGCGCCGTCATCGTCACGCGATTCCGGACGCGCTTGCCGCGCAGCTCGATGGGGGAGAGCAGGTGATCCATGGCGGCATCGTACGCCCGCGGCGTGGGCAGGCAACTGCCGTCCCGCGGTGTGGGACGCGCGCATTCCAATCTGGACCCGGGTCCAGATCTGCGGAATGCAGATCAATTTGGGCCCGGCCCCAAATTGACGCTAGAAGCGCTGTTCGGCGCGCATGCGCGCCATTGCCTCGACGACCTCGGGCGGCACGCCGGCGGCCTGCGCCTCGGCGACCGGGTCGGGGCGCACCTCGAGCGAGGCGAGCACCTCGGGGC
>JBPCSK010000303.1:0-2272 GCA_051007275.1 Gaiellales bacterium
TCGCCTCGGCCATCAGGACGCGCGAGTTGATCTTCGAGCCCATCGCGTCGATCGCGCTGGGCGGCGGGCCGATCCAGGTGAGACCGGCCTCGATCACCGCGGTTGCGAACGGCGCGCTCTCGGCGAGGAAGCCATAGCCCGGATGGATCGCCTGCGCACCCGTGCGCAGGGCGGCGTCGATCAGCTTCGGGATGTTGAGATAGCTCTCGCTCGGCGCGGCGGCGCCCAGGAGCACGGCCTCGTCGGCGTAGCGCACGTGCGGTGCGCCCGCATCGGCCTCCGAGTAGACGGCGACCGTGCCGATGCCGAGCTCGCGGCAGGCGCGGAAGACGCGGATTGCGATCTCGCCGCGGTTGGCGACGAGGATCCGGTCGAAGGGCGGCGTGCTCATGCGTCCATCCCGTTATCGAGCTGCTCGCGGGCGGCCTGACGGCGCCACGCGGAGCGGTACGCCGGATGGCCGGCGAGCGGGCCGTCCTCCTCCACCACGCGCAGGGCCGCCTCGATGGCGAGCTCCTCGCGGGCCTTGGCCTCGTCGCGCTCCACGTCACTCACAGCGGGATGTTCCCGTGCTTGCGGCGGGGACGCTCGACGCGCTTCGTGAGCGAGGCCTCGAGGGCGTCAATCAGCGCCTGGCGCGACTCGCGCGGGATGATGACGTCGTCGACGAAGCCGCGCTCGGCGGCCGTGAACGGATTCGAGAAGCGCGCCTTGTACTCGCTGATCAGCTCCTCGCGACGCGCATCGGGGTCAGCGGCCTCGGCGAGCTCCTTGCGGTACACGACGTTGACGGCGCCGTCGGGCCCCATCACCGCGACCTCGGCCGTCGGCCACGCCAGGTTGACGTCGGCGCGAAGGTGCTTCGAGCCCATGACGTCGTACGCGCCACCGTAGGCCTTGCGCGTGATCAGCGTGAGCTTCGGCACCGTCGCCTCGCCGTAGGCGTAGAGCAGCTTGGCGCCATGGCGGATGATGCCGCCCCACTCCTGCTCGGTGCCCGGCAGGAAGCCCGGCACGTCGACGAGGGTGAGGATCGGATTGCCGAAGGCGTCGCACGTGCGCACGAAGCGCGCGGCCTTCTCCGACGAGGCGATGTCGAGCACGCCCGCGAGCTGACCCGGCTGGTTGCCCACGATGCCGATCGAGTGCCCGTTGAGGCGCGCGAAGCCGGTCAGGATGTTCATCGCGTACGTCGGCTGGATCTCGAAGAAGAGACCGTCGTCCGTGATCGAGCGGATCACCGCGTGCATGTCGTACGGCTTGTTCGGGCTGTCCGGAATCAGCGTGTCGAGCTCGGTGCACTCGCGATCGGCCGGATCGTCCGTCGGCGCCCACGGCGGGGCGTCGAGGTTGTTCTGCGGGAGGAACGAGATCAGCGCGCGCGCATCGGCAATCGCCGCGGCCTCGTCCTCGCAGACGAGATGGCAGACGCCGCTCTTCTCGGCGTGCGCATCCGCGCCGCCGAGCTCCTCCATCGAGACCTCCTCGCCCGTCACCGCGCGGACCACGTCGGGTCCGGTGATGAACATGTGCGAGGTCTCGCGGACCATCAGGATGAAGTCGGTGATCGCCGGCGAGTAGACCGCGCCGCCGGCGCAGGGGCCCATGATCAGCGAGATCTGCGGGATCACGCCAGAGGCATCGACGTTGCGCTGGAAGATGTCGGCATAGCCGCCGAGCGACACGACGCCCTCCTGGATGCGGGCGCCACCGGAGTCGTTGATGCCGATGATCGGGCAGCCGTACCGCAGCGCCAGGTCCATCACCTTGCAGATCTTCTCGGCGAAGACCTCGCCGAGCGAGCCGCCGAAGACGGTGAAGTCCTGCGAGAACGCGAAGACGCGGCGGCCGTGGATCAGCCCGTGTCCGGTGATGACGCCGTCGCCGTACGGGCGGCGATCCGCCAGCTCGGCGTTGCGATGCTGGGCGTAGCGGTCGATCTCGCGGAACGTGCCGTCATCGAATAGCGCCTCGATGCGCTCACGCGCCAGTCCCTTGCCGCGAGCGCGCTGGCGCTCCTCGGCCTTGGGATCAAGGTGCTCGGACTGCACGCGCAGCTCCTCGAGGTGGGCGATGCGCTGGGCGGTGGTGCCGGGTTCGTGGCGGTCGGTCACAGGATCTCGTCTTCCTCTCGGACGGCGGGAGAATACCCCGTCGGGCGTCGCTCAGCGGTCGTGGGTGCCCCAGGTCTCGCGCAGGACGCCGCAGACCTCGCCGACCGTGGCATGGGCGGCGAGCGCGTCCTTCATGGGGTGCAGCAGGTTCGTGTCGG
>JBPCSK010000304.1:0-12344 GCA_051007275.1 Gaiellales bacterium
CGCAGAGGCCGTGTGAGTGGTCACCGCCATGGTTCAGCGCGGAACCTAGTCGGCAGCGATCGGACGGCGCCAGCGGCCTGTGTGCCGGGTCACACGGGCGGGATCACGATGTCGCCAAGCGTCTGCACCTCGTGGTGCAGGTCGACGTCGAACTGCTCCTTGGCTCGGCGGCGCGCCTCGGTCATCAGCGCGACGACGTCAGCCGAGGTCGCGCCGTCGACGTTCTCGATGAAGTTCGCGTGCTTCTCCGAGATCTGCGCACCGCCGACGCGGTACCCCTTGAGACCGCAGGCCTCGAGCAGCTGCCCACTCGTACGTTCGCCCTCCGGGTTCTTGAAGACGCTTCCGAACGTGCGCGCCTTGCGTGGCTGCGCGGCGGTGCGACGCCCTTGGAACTCGCGGACGCGCTCCCTGATTACCGCCGGGTCGTCCTGCGTGAGGGCAATCTCGGCGGCCGTGACGATCTCGCCGTGCGCGAGGTTCGACTGCCGGTAGGCGAGCCCGAGCTGATCGACCGGCACGCTGCGCCGGCCGTCGGCGCTGCAGACGGTCGCGGACACCAGCACGTCCACGATCTCACGCCCGTACGCACCGGCGTTCATGCGCACTGCTCCCCCCATCGTGCCGGGGATTGCGCAGGCGAACTCAAAGCCCGAGAGCCCGGCGTCGCCGACCTTGCGCACGGCTGCCGCCAGCGAGGCGCCGCCGCCGAGCACCGCTCCGGACGAGCCGACGTCAATGCGCGAGAGCTCGCCGACGAGACGCAGCACGAGCCCGTTGAACCCGCTGTCGGCGGGCAGCAGGTTGGACCCGAGGCCGATCACCGCGATCGCCTGCCCCTCCTCCCGGCCCCACCGCAGCATCTCCACGAGCGCGAGGTCATCGGTCGGCTCGCCCAGGTAGGCAGCCGGACCGCCGGTGCCGATCGTCGTGAAGCGGCTGAGCGGGACGTCCGCCTGGATGCCAGCTGGCAGGGCGCTCATCCGTAGAGGACCTCGCGGGCGATGGCGTCGACCGGACCGGCGCCGCAGCACAGGATCAGGTCGCCGCTGCGCCCGAGACCACGCAGCTCCTTGACGGCACGGGGCGCATCGACTGCGAAGCTGGCCGGCGGGCCCTCCACCTGCTCGACGATGCGCATGGCGCTCGCCTCGGGATCCGGCGCACCGCGTGCCACGTACGTCTCGAGGACCACGACGCGGTCCGCGGCGCTGAGGGCAGCGGCGAACTCGGCGCTGAAGGCCTTGGTGCGCCACGGCTGGTGCGGCTGGAAGAGCACCACGAGGCGCTTGGGGTTGCGCCCGCGCGCCGCGGCGATGGCGGCGACGAGCTCGGTCGGATGATGCGCGTAGTCATCGACGACGGTGTAGCCGAAGGCCGTGCCGATCACCTCGAAGCGGCGACCAGCGCCCGTGAAGCGCTCGAGCGCGGCGAACGCGTCCTCGAGCGTGACCCCAAGGCGCTCCAGCACGAGCGCCGCGGCACAGGCGTTGCCGGCGTTGTGGATCCCGGGCACGGCCAGCCGCACCTGCTCGGGACCGCGCGACGGGCGAAACGCCACGCCATCGATGTCGGTGACGGCATCGAGCGCGCGCAGCCCGTCACCGGGCCCGACGCCGAAGCGCGCGATCTCGGCGGTTGGCTCGATCTCGACCCCATCCCCCACCGCGACGAGGCCGTCGGCCGGGATCGTGCGTGCCCACTCGTCGAGCAGCGCCACGACGTCCTCCACCGACGCATAGTGATCGAGGTGGTCGAAGTCGACGTTGAGCACCACCCCGATGGTGGCGGGGAGCTGCCGCACGGAGCGATCGGACTCGTCGCCCTCGACGATCGCGAGCTCTCCGGCGCCCCCGCGGGCGTTGGTGCCGAGCTGGCGCACCTCGCCACCCACGACGAAGGTGGGATCGAGGCCGAGCTCGACGGCGGCGAAGGCCAGCATCGACGAGGTGGTCGTCTTGCCGTGCGCGCCGGTCACGACCACGCGTCGCTCGTGATCGCGGAGGATGTCGGCGAGCGCCTCGGCACGGTGCTGGATCGGCAGCCCGAGCTCGCGGGCGCGCTCGAGCTCCGGCGTGTCCGTGGGGATTGCCCCCGAGACGATCACGCGATCGCAGCCGTCGAGATGCGCGGGGTCGTGCCCGACGTGGCACGTGACGCCGTCCTGCGCCAGACGCTGCAGCAACGGGCTGAGCGCGCGATCGCAGCCCGTCACCTGCTCTCCGCGCTGCGCGAGCACGCGGGCGATGCCGCTCATTCCGGCACCGCCGACGCCGACGAAGTGCACGCTCATGCGCGCCCCTCGACCAGCTGCAGCAGGACGTCGGCCATCTCGCGGGCGGCGGCGGGCTTGGCCAGCGTCGCCATGGCGGCCTCCATGCCCTCGCGGCGCGGCGCGTCGTCGAGAATGCGGTCGATTGCCGCGCGCAACCCGTTCGCCGTGAGGGCGCCATCGGGCAGCACGACCGCAGCGCCTGCGGCTGCGAACGGCGCGGCGTTGAGGGTTTGGTGATCGTCGGCGGCACCTGCCCAGGGCACGAGAATGGCGGCGCGACGCGCAGCCGCGACCTCGTAGACCGAGCCGCCCGAGCGAGCCACGACGAGATCGGCTGCGGCGAGCAGGCTGGGCATATCGCTGGTGAACTCGAGCTCGTCGAAGCGCTCCGGCGCCGTACCCACGCGCGCCTTGCCGCGCCCGGTCACGAGCAGCACGCGCTGCCCCACCGGGACACCGTCGTCGTAGGCCGCGCGCAGCGCGTCGTTGATCGGTCCTGCGCCCAGCGAGCCGCCGAACGCCACCACGACGCGCTCGTCCGGGCCGATGCCGAGCTCGGCCCGCCCGTGCGCACGCGTCGTCTCGACGAACGCGCGGTCGACCGGCCGTCCCGTGACGAGGTACTTCGGCGGCGTGCGGCCGGCGATCGGAAAGGCGAGGAAGACGCGGTCGACGAGCGGCGCCGCGAGCCGGTTGGCCAGGCCGATCCGCGCGTCGGCCTCGCTCAGCGCCGACGGCAGGCGATGGTGGCGCGCGGCCGCGAGCATCGGCCCGGCGACGTAGCCGCCGGCGCCGAAGACCGCGTCGGGCCGCACCTGCTTGATGATCCCGGAGCACGAGAACGGCGCCACGACGGCCTTCCCCAGCGCCTTGACGAGCAGGAGGCTGGGCGACCGCGGAAACCCGGAGACATCGAACGGCAGAAACGGATAGCCGCGCGCCGGCACCACCTCCGCCTCGATGCGGTTGGGCGTGCCGGCGAAGGTGACGTCGACGCCGCGCGCGCGCAGCTCGTCGGCGACGGCGAGGGCGGGCGCGACGTGACCCACCGTTCCGCCCGCGGCGATCAGGATCCGCACCGGCATGCCTCCAAGGCTAGCCCACCGAGCGGAGGCGCTAGGCCCCGACCGGCTGGCGCCTGCGCGACGTGCGCGGACGCGTCGGCGTGGGCTCGTCGGGATCGGGCGCCGCCGTGCGCTTGGGACGCTGGATCAGCTGGGGCTCGCGACTGATCGCGATCAGGATGCCCACGAGCGCGAGGATCACGATGCGCGACGAGGATCCGTACGAGATCAGCGGCAGCGGAATGCCCGTCAGCGGCAGGATCCCCATCACCGCGCCGAGGTTGACGATCGCCTGGCCGACGATCAGCGCGGTGGCGCCGGCCGCCACGAGGCGGAGGAACGGATCGACGGTGCGAGAGGCGATGGTGTACCCGGCCCAGGCGAAGGCGGCGAACAGCCCGACGACGATCAGCGCGCCGATCAGGCCGAGCTCCTCGCCGATCAAGGCGAAGATCATGTCGGTGTGCGCCTCGGGGAGAAAGTTGACCTTCTGCACGCTGCCGCCGAGCCCGACGCCGAAGATGCCGCCGGAGCCGATCGCGATCATCGACTGCACCACCTGGTACGCGCCGTCCGCGCTCTGTCCCCATGGGTCCAGGAAGGCGAAGATGCGGTCGCGTCGGTACGGCGCGGCGTAGATCAGCACCGCGCCGACGGCGAGGCCGATCGCGAGCAGCTGCACGAGCAGCTTCTCCTTGACGCCCGCTGCGATCAGCAGCGCGAACACCATGATCACGACCGCGAGCGTCGTGCCGAGGTCGGGCTGCACCATGATCAGCGCGCAGACCAGTCCCACCAGCAGACCGAGCGGCATCAGCAGCTCCCGCATCGTCTCGGGTGGCGTGCGGCGATTCGCGAGGATCAGCGCGACCACGAGCAGCGTGCCGAGCTTCGCGAACTCCGACGGCTGCACCGTGAGCGGGCCGACCGCGAGCCAGCGCGAGGCCCCGTTGGCCGCCACGCCGACGCCGGGCATGCGGACGGCCGCAAGCCCGATCAGCGAGCAGGCGAAGATCACCGGCGCCAGCTTTCGCAGCCACCTGAGGCACCCCGCCGGCACGAAGATCATCACGATCATCAGCGCGAGGCCACCGACGGTGTAGATGACGCCGGACTTGATGAAGTAGAGCGAGTCGAAGTTGAACTCGGCGTGCGTCATCGCATACGCGCTGGAGGCCGAGTAGACCATCAGCTGCCCGAAGACGGCCAGGCACATGGTGACGATCAGCAGCACCTGCGCCTCGAGCGGCAGCTCACGCCGCGACGCGGATGGCGCCGGCGGCGGGTGCTCGCCGGTGCGCACGAGCCTGAGGGGATTGACGCTCCGCATCACCGGTGGGTTCGCCGCTGGTGCGGAATCCCCTCCGCCGGTCAGCGGGCGCCGAGCGCTGCGGCGAGCTCGCGGAAATGCTCGCCTCGTGCCACGTAATCCGTGAATTCGTCGAAGCTCGCGCAGGCAGGCGCCAGGAGCACGTGATCGCCCGGCACGCTCTCCTCGGTGGCCCGGCGCACCGCGGCATCGAAGTCGTCGCACACCACGGCGTCGACGCCTCGTGCGACCAGCGGCTCGGCCATGCGGCGCCCCGCCGGACCGGTCAGGTACGCGCGCTGGACGTGGCCGACCAGCGCGGCAGCGAGCGGCGCGAAGTCGGCGCCCTTGTCGCTGCCGCCGAGAATCAGCCGCACCGGCTCGCCGGGAAACGCCGTCAGCGCCTTCAGCGTGGCATCGACGTTGGTGGCCTTGGAGTCGTTCCAGAAGCGAACGCCACCGGCCTCGCCGCAGTCCTCGAGTCGGTGCGCGACCGGGCGAAACTCCTGCACGGCCGAGGCGATCGCAGCCTCGGTGGCGCCGACGGCACGCGCCAGCGCGGCAGCGACCGCGACGTTCTCGCGATTGTGATCGCCGCGCAGACGGCTCTCGGCAAAGCCCAGCTCGTCGGCGTCGGCGCCGCGCACGCGCACCACCTCGCCATCACCGGGCACGCGTCGCTGGTCGTCGCAAAACGGGTCATCAACGTTCAGGACGGCGGTGTCCTGCTCATCCTGCGTCTCGAAGATGCGCAGCTTGATGCGCGCGTACTCCTCCATCGACCCGTGGCGGTCGAGATGGTCCGGCGTGACGTTCGTCAGTGCGGCGGCATCGCAGTGGAAGCTGATGATGTCCTCGAGCTGAAAGCTCGAGAGCTCGCAGACGACGATGGCTCCCTCCGGCAGCAGCGGCGCCACCTCGCACAGGGCGATGCCGACGTTGCCGCACACCTGATACGGCAGTCCCGCCGCATGGAGCATGGCGCCGACGAGCTCCGTCGTGGTCGTCTTGCCGTTCGTACCCGTGATGCCGACCACGCGGGCGCCCGGCGGCAGCAGGCGATAGCCGAGCTCCACCTCGGACCAGATCGGGATCCCCCGCTCGTGCGCGGCCTGCAGGACCGGATGCCCGTTCGGAACGCCCGGGCTGCGGATGATCGCCTCGCACTCCTCGTAGTCGACGTCCTCCGGCCCGATGACGGGGACGGGAGCGCCTGACACGCCGGCGGGGTCATCGTCGACGAGCGTGACCTCGCGGCCAGCCTCGGCCAGGGCCGTCGCCGCCGCCAGCCCGGAGCGACCGGCACCTAGGACGATCGGCAACCGTGGGAGGTCGAGAGCCCCCGTCATGCGTACTGGTTGAAGCGCACGTAGTAGAGGACGAAGGCGATCGAGGCGAAGATCGAGGCGATGATCAGGAAGCGGAACATGATCTTCGTCTCGCTCCAGGCCTTCATCTCGAAGTGATGGTGGATCGGCGCCATCAGGAATACGCGCCTGCCGAAGCGACGGAAGCTGATCACCTGGATGATCACGCTCGCCGCCTCAACGACGAAGATGCCGCCGATCAGCGGCAGCAGCAGCTCGGTCTTGGTGAAGATCGCGAAGCCGGCGAGAGCGCCACCGAGCGCCAGCGAGCCCGTGTCGCCCATGAAGACCTCGGCGGGGTGGCTGTTGAACCAGAGGAAGCCGACGCACGCCCCGAGCAGCGCAGCGGCGAGGATCGCGAGATCGAGCGTCTCCGACGTCTGGCGTTGCAGGTCGAACAGCCCCGGCCCGCCGACGCGATCGTCGAGACCCGGCATCGACAGCGCTCGCTGCACCACCTGGAAGCCGATCACGCACATGGCGGTGAATGCAAGCATCGCGATGGTCGAGGTGCCGGCGGCCAGGCCGTCAAGCCCATCGGTCAGGTTCACCGCGTTCGACGCGCCGACGATGATCAGGAAGACCAGCACGTACCAGGCCGCACCGAACTCGATGTGGATGTCGACGATCGGCAGGAAGATGCGCGTCGAGATGCCCTCGTGGTTCGCGACGATGCAGACGATCGCGGCGATCGCCGCCTGCGCGAGCATCTTGTAGCGCCCCTTGAGGCCGAGCGAGCGCTTGCGGATGACGCTGAGGTAGTCGTCGGCGAAGCCGATCGCGCCGCAGCCGAGCATCACGCCGAGCACGGCGAGGCTGCGCGCGCCGTAGGACGAGAAGATCAGGTACGGGACGAGCGTCGCGATGATGATCAGAAGCCCGCCCATCGTCGGCGTGCCCGACTTGGTCTGGTGGCCCTCCGGCCCCTCGAGGCGAATGCGCTGACCGACGTTGTAGCGGCGCAGCAGCTCGACGAAGCGCGGGCCCGCGATCACGGAGATCAGGATCGCGACGACGCCGGAGGCGAGCACGCTGGTCATGCGCGCGCCTCGAGCCGCTCGGCGAGGAGGTCGGGAATCGTCTCGAGTCCGGCGGAGCGCGAGCCCTTCACCAGCACGCGATCGCCCCCCTGTACGAGCTCGCTGAGGCGATCGACGGCCTCGTCGGCCGTGGCGACCCAATGACCATCCACGCCGCTGCCAGCCCCATCCAGATACGCCCGCGCGAAATCCCCCACGGCGATCACGATATCTATCCCGCTCCGGGCCGCGAGCGCGCCGACGTCGCGGTGGTACCGCTCGGCGTCGGGTCCGAGCTCTGCCATCAGCCCCAGCACGGCGATGCGGCGTCCCTCGGCCGGCAGCTCGCCAAGCAGCCGCAGTGCGGCCTCCATCGACGCCGGGTTGGCGATGTAGGCGTCGTTGACGACCTCCACCCCGCCCGCCAGCGCCGTCGTCTCGCCGCGCCAGCGCTGCTGCGGGATGTCGGCGGCGCGCACGGCGACGTCGCCGAGATCGAGGCCGAGCACGGCGCACACCGCAAGCGCGGCGGCGAGGTTGCGCGCATGGTGGCGCCCGACGAGGTTCGTGCGCAGGCTCAGGAGCTCGCCGTGCACGAGGTAGGTGAGGTCCTGCCCCGTCCTGTCGATGCGGCGATCGACCAGCTGCACGTCGGCGCCGGCCTCGTCGCCGAACGTGACGATGGAGACGTCAGCGGGCAGGAACGGGTCGAGCAGCGGCTCGGCGAACGGGATCACGGCGGTGCCGCCCTCGCGGAGCCCGTTGGTGATCTCGGCCTTCGCCTCGGCGATCGCCTCCTGTGACCCGAGCAGCTCCATGTGCGCCACGCCGACATTGGTGATCACGCCGATGTCGGGCGAGGCGAGCGCGCAGAGCTCGGCGATCTGCCCCTTCCCGCGCATCGCGAGCTCGCAGACGATCACCTCGGTGTCGGGCTCGAGGCGCGTGAGCGTGAGCGGGTAGCCGAGCTCGTTGTTGTGCCCTTCGAGCGCGGCGACGGTGCGCCGTTGGCCGCCGACCAGGTGCGCGATCGCGTCTTTGGTCGAGGTCTTGCCGGTGCTGCCAGTCACGCCGATGCGCGTGGCCGTCGACGCCGTCGCCGTGACGTCGCCGAGGAACTGCAGGCAGCGCATGCTCGAGAACGTCATCAGGATGTTGGGGATCTCCGTCGCCATCGCGCGATCGATCTCCTCCTCCTCGACGACCACCGCGAGCGCGCCGTTGTCGATCGCGCTCTCGATGAAGTCGATGCCGCCGCGGATGGCGATGAAGAGGCTGCCGGGGCCGGCGGTGCGGGAGTCGAGGGTGACGGAGGTGACCACCGCCTCGGCATCTCCGCGCATGACCACGGAGGCTGGCACGGCGCCGAGCGCGAGCGGGATCATGCGAGCACCTCGCGCGCCACGTCACGGTCGTCGAACGGCGAGGTGACGCCGGCCACATCCTGGCCCTGCTCGTGCCCCTTGCCGGCGATCACCACGACATCGCCCGCCTCGGCCAGGCCGATGGCTCGCTCGATGGCGCGACGGCGATCGGGCTCGACCTCCTGCCGTCCGTCGGCGCCGGTCTCGACCTCCGCGATGATCGCCAGCGGATCCTCGCTGCGCGGGTTGTCGGTGGTGATGATCACCGTGTCGGCCAAGGCGCAGGCCGCGCGTGCCATCGCGGGGCGCTTCCCGCGGTCGCGGTCGCCGCCGCAGCCGAACACCACGATGACGCGACCCGTCGCGAGCGGGCGCACGGCGCGCAAGACGTTCTCGAGCGCGTCGGCGGTATGCGCGTAGTCGACGATCACGCCGAAGGGCTCGTCCGTCGACACGACCTCGAGGCGGCCCGGCACCCCGGCGAGCCCGGAGAGCCCGTCGACGATCGCCGTCAGCGGCACGCCGGCCAGTCCGGTGCTGGCAGCCGCAGCCAGCGCGTTCTCCACGTTGAAGCGCCCGACGAGCCGCGTGTCGAGCGCCGCGTCGCCCCACGGCGTGTGGAGCCGCAGCGACGTGCCGGCCGGTCCGTAGCGCACGTCCGTGGCGCGAACCACAGCATCGGGGGCATCGATGCCGAAGCGCAGGTCCGCGGACAGCCGCCGACCGTAGGCGTCGTCCGCGTTGGCGGCCGTGGGACAGCGCCCGTCGAAGAGGATCGCCTTTGCGGCGAAGTAGGCCTCCATGTCGCCGTGGTAGTCGAGGTGATCCTGCGTCAGGTTCGTGAAGGCCGCGGCAGCGAAGCGGACGCCGCCGACACGGTGCTGATCGAGCGCGTGCGAGGAGACCTCCATCGCGCAGGCCGTATCCCCCGCGTCGACCATGCGACGGAAGTCCCGATGCAGGTCGATCGCCTCGGCGGTCGTGCGCTGCGCCGTCTCCACGACACCGCCGATGCGGCGCTCGACGGTCCCGAGCAGCCCGGTGGCGTGGCCTGCGGCCGTGAGGATCGCGTGCTGCAGGTAGGCGGTGGTGGTCTTGCCGTTGGTGCCGGTCACCGCCAGCACGCGCAGCTGTGCACTGGGGCTGCCGAAGAACGCGTCGGCGATCGGCCCCATGGCCGCACGACAGGAGTCCACGACGACCTGCGGCACGGCGACGTCGAGCTCGCGCTCCACGACGAGGGCGCACGCACCGGCGGCGACGGCGGCCGCGGCATGGTCGTGCCCATCCGTCGTCGCGCCGGGCACGCAGAAGAACAGCGTCCCGTCCTGCACCCGCCGCGAGTCGTAGGCGAGGTCGCGAACGTCCACGCCGTCGATGGAAAGCGTCGTCGCCCGCGCGTGAACGGGACCGAGGAGGTCCGGAAGCAGCACCCGACGAAGTCTAGTGCGCGCCGTCGCGGCCATCTCGGCTCACTCTCAGCCCGCGGCGGAGCCGGGTTGATCCATCTGGGCGCCCAGCGCCGTCAGCGCACGCGCCGTCAGCCGCGCGAACGCCGGTCCCGCCACCTCGCCGCCGTAGTACTGCCCGCCGTGCGGCTCGTCGACCATGATCAGCGTCAGCACCTTCGGATGCTCGACAGGCGCGAAGCCGACGAACCACGACAGGTAGCGCGAATCCGAGTACGTGCCGTCCTTGTCGAGCTTCTTGGTCGTGCCCGTCTTGCCGGCCACCGAGTAGCCGGGGATGGCGGCCGCAGACCCCGTGCCCTGATCGGAGACGACGCCCTCCAGCATCCGCGCGAGCGTCCGCGCGGCGCGTGCCGGCATGATCCGCTTGCGCGGCACCTGGACCGGTCCCTGGCCATCGATGCGGGTGACGACGTGCGGCTGGATCTGGACGCCGCCGTTCGCGATGGTGGCGTAGAGCTGCGCGATCTGGATCGGGGTCGCGGCGATGCCGTGTCCGATCGGGATGTTGAGCGGCGACGTGCCAGACCATTGCCCGTACTCGGGCACCGTGCCTGGCACCTCGCCGGGCAGGTCGATTCCAGTTGGCATGCCGAACCCGAAGCGGTCGATCCACTGGGAGAGCACGCTGTCGCGATGTCCCGGTGACGAGAGATGCTCGTACGCGAGCTTGGCGACGCCGATGTTCGACGAGACGCGCAGCGCCTCGGTCGCGGTCTTCACCCCCGGGTCGGAGTGCGAGTCGTGGAGCGTCGCGTCGTACAGCTGCCATTCGGTGCCGACGTCGACGCGCGTGTTCGGCGTGATCCGCCCGGTCGAGAGTCCCGCGCCCATCGTGACGGCCTTGAACGTCGAGCCGGGCTCGTACTGGTCGGTGATGCTGCGCAGGCGCAGCTGGTCGGCGGTGCCCTGCCGGAAGTCGCCGTTCTTGGGCAGCGGCGCCGACGCCATGGCGAGGATCTCGCCCGTCGTGGGCTGGAGCACGATCGCCGTGACGGCCTTGGCGCGGTACTGCATGCGCGTCTCGGCAGCGACGGCCTCGGCCTCGGTCTGCACCTGCCGGTCGATGCCCGTGCTGATCGTGTGCCCCGGCTGCATCTGCTGATCGCGAATCACGTTGATCGCATTGCCGGCGGGGTCGGAGGTGCGGATCTCGAGGCCATCCTTGCCGCGCAGCACCGTGTCGTACTGCAGCTCGAGGCCCGCGGCGCCCTTGCCCTCGACGTCGGTGACGCCGATCAGTGGCGCCGCGATCGCGCTCGGATAGATGCGGCGCTGTGCCGGCGTGAAGTCGAGCCCCTTCAGCTTCATCGCCTGGAGACGACGCACCTGATCCTTCGGCACGGCGCGCGCAAGATCGACGTGCGAGACGCCCTCGGCATTGAGGCGCTGCATGATCGCGTCGGGCGACTCGCCGCTGGCCTCGGCCACCGCCGCGATCAGGCGCGCCGGATCGGTCACGAGCGACGGCGTGGCACCCACGGTGCTGGCCTCCTGCGTCAGCGCCAGTCGGTAGCCGTCGCGATCCAGGATCGCGCCGCGCTGGGCGGGCGTGACGATCTCGTTGCGATGCTGGCCGCTGGCGCGGCCAGCGTAGAAGCCGCCATCCACGACCTGCATCTGCACCGCCCGGGCGAGGCAGATGGCGAGGAAGACGCCGGCGGCGACCAGCAGCCAGCGGATGCGACGCGCAGGTGGTGGCGTCTGCGGGGTCCGAGTGCGGCGCCGCGGCGTGCGAGGGGGAGCGGTCCGCGTGGCCACGTCAGTTCGTCTGCAGATCCTTGGGGATGCGGATCTTCAGCGTCTGCATGGCCTCGGACGGCACGAGCACCATCCCGTAGGCGGCTGCGGCGCGCTCGACGCGACCGTCGGCGAGACGCTGCTCGGTCTGGGCCTGCACGTTGGCGGCGTCGTTCTGCGTCTGCTCGACCTGCGCGCGCAGCTCGCCTGCCTGCATCGTCGCGCGGAGCGAGGCAACGTGCAGGTAGACGATCACGGAGAGGATCACGCCGACCGTCGCGATCACGGCCGCGATGCGGAACGGACGGGCACCGACCGACGCGCGACTCGCGGTGCTGCGATGGATCGTCGCCTTGCCGTTGAGCGTCGAGGCGCGCTTGGCGGTGGTGCGGGAGCGGCCGCCGTCGACCGGGCGCTGCTTGGGAGCGGCGGGGCGGCGGCGCGGCTCAGCCGGTGCCTGACGGGGGATCGCGACGGCCATCAGGCGGCGTCCTTCGGCAGCCGGGCATCGGTGCGCTCGGCGACGCGCAGGCGCGACGAGGCGGCTCGGGGATTGCGGTCGAGCTCGGCCGCTCCGGGGCGCACGACCCGGGAGGTGAGCACGCGCAGCGTGGCCTGGCGACCGCAGCCGCACATCGGCAGGTCGGGCGGGCAGATGCACGGCGCGGCGGCGGCGCGGAAGAAGTCCTTGACGATGCGATCCTCGAGCGAGTGGAACGAGATGACCGCGATGCGCC
>JBPCSK010000305.1:0-9158 GCA_051007275.1 Gaiellales bacterium
GGTCAGCGCGTGGCCGGACTGCTGGGTGAACTTGATCTTGCCATCGCTCCGCGGGTGCACGCCGTAGACGACGTTCCGATCGCTCAGCGCCGTGGCCCAGTTGAGGCTCACGGACTGAGAGGTGTCGGGAAGGTTGATGACGATCGGCGTCTTCACGCCCGCGGCGCGCAGCGTGCGGATGTCGTTGCTCTGCGACCAGATCCACGCCTCCGTGTCGCCACAGGCCGGTCCGGCGGTGAACTCGCCGCAGCCGGGATTGGTCTCCGGCAGGTACCAGACGTTGGTCTTGCGCGGGAACCAGCTGGCGAGCGTCTGCAGCCAGACTGTCTGATCGTCGCTGGAAAGCGGCACGTTCGCGAGCAGCAGCTGCAGGCCATGCGCCTTTGCGAGCCGCTGGAGCTTCTGCAGTGCGAGGCGATGAGGATCGTCGCTGGCGGCGCTCGACACGTCGACGCGCACGAGGTTCGCCCCCATCTGCTGGATCCGCTTGAAGTCGCGGGAGGCGGTGCTGACATCGGGGGCAGCCAGCGGCGTGGTGGCGTCGGTGCCGACGAACCGGCCTCCGCCCCACGTCACGCCGCGCACCTTCATCTCATGGCCCTGGGCGTCGAGGATCTTCGTGCCCTTGACGTGCGCGCCCTTGGCGTCGGCGACCGCTGCGGACCCCATGCACGCGAGGAGCGCGAGGGCGGTGGCGGTGGATGCGCGGCGAAGCGAGGGTCGGACCATGACGCCCATGATGCTTCGCGTTTCCGGCTCCGTCTCCTGCCCGAGGGTATCCTGTGCGTGTGCGCCGGCTTCCCTCCGTCCTGATCGCGTGCCTCAGCGCGTTCCTCGTGAGCGTGCCGGTGGCGTCGGCCGGATCGCTCGGATTCGCCGCAGACGAGGGCTTTCAGGCGGCGCAGAGCGCAAACGCGGCGGCCGTGGCGCCTGCGCAGACGCTCGACGCCGCGCTCACCACGTTGGGCGCGACCTGGGTGCGCGTGGATGTGCGCTGGAACACCATCGCGGCGACGCAGCCCACCAACGCCCGTCTGCCTGGCAACGCCGCCTACAGCTGGACCCCCGTCGAGAATCAACTGGCAGCCGTGCGCCGTGTCGTGCTGTCCCAGGGCACGCCGTCGGTGCTGCTGTCGATCAGCGGCACGCCCGACTGGGCGCGGTCCGACGGTGGCGCCGGTGGCTCACCGGGTGACCCCGCGTGGGCGCCGAAGCGCGCTGCGTTCCAGAACTTCGTCGCCGCCGTCGTCGCCAAGTACGGCACGGTGGCAGCGGCCTACGAGATCTGGCCCAGCCCGAACCTGCAAGCGGGCCTGCGCCCGCAGCGTCTCGCAGGTCGCCTCGTTGCGCCGGGCTTGCTGCGCGTGCTCACGCGCGTCGCGACCACGGAGATTCGCAAGGTCACGACGGCACCGGTGATCACCGGCGGGCTGGCGCGGACGGATCCCACCAGCACGGTCGATACGCCATCCATCGCCTTTCTGCGCTCGATGGCCCGCACGCGCATCCAGGCCGATGCCATCGGCGTGCGCCTGGTGCCGCCCGGCGGCGTCGAGGTGCCGGCCGACGCCGGCAATCTCGCGTTGAGCGATCCGGCGACCATCATCGCGAACGTCGATGCGTACTTCCCGAACCAGGGCAAGGGCATCTGGGAGACCGGCTACGCCGTGGCCTCCACGCCCACCGATGGGGCTCCCATTGGCGGCGTGTCCGCATTCAAGGCCGCCGCTGCCGATCCGCGCTTCGGCGTGTCCATCTGGAACAACCTCGTGGACACGGCCGCTGCGCCGACCAGTGGTCTGTACTCGGCGAGCACCCCGCTCGACAGCACGACGCAGAAGCCCGCGTGGCACACGTGGGTGCCGCCGGTCTGAGTCAGCGCCGCTGCAGCTGCAGCCGCAATGCGTCCCCGACGTGCTCGAACCCGAACGGCGCCACCAGCGCGCGCACGCCTTCGTCGTGGATGTTCGTGACGAGCTCGACCCCCTCGCAGTCACGCTGGCGCGCCGCGTCGATGGCGCGGGCCAGCAGGCCCGAGCCGAGCCGCTGACCGCGGCCCTCCGGATGCACGTAGAGCTCGAGGATCTGGAGATCGCGCGTGCCCGGCACCCCGGAGCGCGTCCGCTGCCAGGCGACGTAGGCGTTGATGCGCCGCTCGACGGTGCCGATGCGCACATCGCCCGCGGAGATGCGCGGGAGGATCCACTGGCGCCAGGCGGCGTCCGTCGCGCAGCGCGAATCGGCGGCCTCGGTGCGATAGCGCTCCCAGAGCACGGCGAGCTCGGGGATGTCCGCGCCGGCTGCCGGTCGGATCATGCGCCCTCGTACTCCACGAGGGACAGGACGGGCAGTCCCTCGAGGCGCGCGCGACCGGCGAGGCCCCTGAGCTCGGCCACGAAGCAGGCGCCCACCGGCTCCGCAGAGGCCTGCCGCACCAGCGCGATGCTGGCCTGGGCTGTGCCACCGGTGGCGAGCAGGTCGTCGTGGATGAGGGCGCGCATGCCAGGTGCGATCGCACCGTGCGCGAGCTCGAGCGCGTTCTCCCCGTACTCGAGGGCATAGGCCTCGCGCCAGGCCGACGACGGCAGCTTGCCCGGCTTGCGCGCCGGTGCGAACCCGCAGCCCAGCTCGTGCGCGAGCGTCGGACCGAACAGGAACCCGCGGGCCTCGGCTCCGATGATCACGTCGGGCCGGAGCGGGGCGGCGAACGCGACGAGCTGACGGATCACCTCCGCGTGGACTGCGGGATCGGACAGCAGGGGGAGCAGGTCCCGGAAGAGGATGCCCGGCTGCGGGAAGTCGGGGATCTCCGGGATGTGCGCACGCAGGTCGATCACCGCTGCACCCTAGCGCGCGTCGATCAGTGAACGTCGCGCAGCAGCAGGCGCTCGGTCAGCTCGGCGCTGAGCCCCGCAAGCTGGGCGAGCTCCTCCGCTCCCTGCTCGCGGCGCTGGGCGTTGCGCGAGCGCAGTGCGGGCGCGAGCACCTGGTCGAGCAGGCCAGCGACGCGCTGGACGCCCGTGTACAGCTGCCGCACGTGGCGTGGCCCGAGGCCGAACTCCGCCATGCGCTGGCAGACGCGCACGATCTCCAGCTCCGCCTCCGTGTAGAGACCGTTCTCGTCGGAGGTGACGATGCCGTAGGACTGGAGCTCGGCGAACGCGACGTCGTCGATGCCGGTCTCGCGCATCAGCTCGGAGCGGTCGAAGCGCCGGGCGTTCTCAGACGCGACCGCGGCCTGCATCGTTCGACGCGCCTGGCGCTCGCGCGTCCGGGAGATCGCGCCGCCATTGCCCTCGATCTCCTGTCGGATCACCTTGAGCGGGAGGAACTCGTCGCGCTGGAGCTGGAGGATCGTGCGGAGGCGCTCCACGTCCTCGCGTCGATAGAGGCGGTAGCCGCCCTGCGTGCGCAGCGGATGGAGCAGCTGCTGCTCCTCCAAGTACCGGATCTTCGAGATCGAGACGTCGTCGAACTCGGACTTGAGCTCCTTGCAGACGGCACCGATGGTGAGTGGCTTCTCCTCGCTGATCGCCATCGGCTACTCGAGGTACGTCAGCTTGAACTTGCCGATCTGCACCTCGTCGCCGTCGCGAAGACGGACGCGCTCGATGCGCCGGTGGTTCACGTAGGTGCCGTTGAGGCTCGCGAGGTCCACGAGGTAGCGACCATCGGCCTCCTCCTCGATGGCGGCATGGCGACGGGAGACCGTCACGTCGTCAAGCAGGATCGAGGCCTCGCCGGCGCGTCCGATGGTCTCGCGCGGCTGGGTCAGCGCGATGTGCTCGCCGGCTCGACCGCCCGTGCGGATCACGACCGCGGGCAGCTGGTGCCCGGCGGCGACGGGGATGTCCTGCGTGTCGCTATCGCCCTGATAGGTCGCGGTGTCGTCTGCTGCGTCGGCATCCAGCAGCGTGCCGCACTTGGCGCAGTAATGGGCCGTGGCCGCATTCCGGTATCCGCATTCCTGACAGAACATGTCGCGGCAGCATACACCGCTCACGCGAAAAGGGTGCAGCGGAGGTTGAGGGTTCCCCGGGGATCAGTCAGGAAGGCGGCGCAGCATCCGCGTATAGACGACACCGCCGAGCACGAGCAGCACGACACCGGCCCACAGGACGATCTGCGTTGCGACCGCGCCGGGCGGCGTGACGATCGCCAGCAGCAGGCCGATCATGGTCACGAGCGTGCCGGCCTTGCCCATCACGTTCACGCGAATTCCGAGGTGCCGCCCCTTGCCGAAGAGCAGCGAGGACAGGAGCAGCACATCGCGTGCCAGCACGATCAGCACGAGGAGCAACGGCACTCGCCCGTCAAGCCAGAGCAGCACGACGGCGACATCGATCAGCAGGCGATCGGCAATCGGGTCGAGCACGCGCCCGTAGCGGCTCTGCGCATGCAGACGCCGCGACAGTTCCCCGTCCAGGAAGTCGGTCACGGCGGCGAAGGCGAAGACCACGGCGGCCGCCGGCGACTCGCCGCCGTCGGCGCTCATCATCAGGCCGGCGAAGAGCGGCACGGCGAGCAGACGCAGGGTCGTCAGCGCGTTCGGCACGTGACGGACGACGCTGGCGGGGACGTGCTGCTCCATGGCAGCAGTGTTCCACCTCGGGCTGACGGCCGGAATCAGACGGTGCGACGCACGGTCAGCGTGCCCGCGCAGCCGTCCGCTTCGAACGGCGCGCCGTCCACCTGCGCCTCGACGGTCAGCGCGGTGCACAGCGTCTCGCGCTGGATCTCATCGCCGAAGCGATCGAGCACGCGCTGCAGCCGTGCGTCGGCGGCGATGCCGATCTCGATGCGATCGGCGACCTCGAAGTCCGCGTCCTTGCGCTGCCCCTGGATGAAGTGGATCAGCTCGCGGGCCAGGCCCTCATCCTCGAGCTCCTCGTCGAGCTCGGTGTCGACCGCGACGGCGAGTCCCCCCTCGTCCGCCACGGCGAAGCCCTCACGCGGGCGCGTGCGCAGCTCGATCTCGTCGGCGGCCAGCGTGTGCCCGCCAACGAGCACGTCGTCGCCGCTGCGCTCATAGTCGCCTGCCTTGAGCAGCTGCTGCACGCGCGGGATATCCTTGCCGAGCTTGGGTCCGAGGACCTTGAAGTTCGGCACGATCTCGATCTCGAGCAGCTCATCGACGGCGTCGGCGATGCGGACGTTCTTGACGTTCAGCTCGAGCGCGATCTCCTCACGGAGGCTCTCCACGGCGGCGCGCGCGTCGGCATCCGGTGTCGCTACGACGGCTTCGCGGAGCGGCTGCCGCAGCTTGCGGCTGCCCTGTGCGCGGGCGCCGCGTCCGAGCGAGATGGCGGTCTGCGCGAGCGCAAACGCGCGCAGCGCCTCCGCGTCAGGCGCGTCGGCGGTGGGCCAACCGGCCAGATGCACGGAGTCCGGTGCGTCGGCGGCGCGATCGCGCACGAGGTTCTGCCAGATGTCCTCGGCCATGAACGGCATGGCCGGAGCGATCAGTCGGCACGTCTGCGCGATCACGTACCAGAGCGTGCGGAACGCGGCGTCCTTGTCGGTGTCGCTCTCTGGGCGCCAGAAGCGCGCTCGCGACCCGCGGATGTACCAGGCCGAGAGATCGTCGACGAGCGCCTCGACCGCGCGGGCGTACGTGGGCGTCCAGAACCCGCCGAGCGCCTCGTCGCACGTCGCGATGGTCTCGTCCACGCGCGCGACGATCCAGCGGTCGAGCGCAGTCGCGGACGGCGGACGCTGCTCGAGGTCGGCGTAGGTGGGCGTGAAGCCATCGATGTCGGCGTAGCGGATCAGGAAGGCGTAGCTGTTCCAGAGCGACAGCAGGCGGCGCCGGACCTCGTTCGCCGGGCCGTAGCCGAAGTTCATGTTCTGCGACGGCGTCTGGAGCGCGTACATCCAGCGCATCACGTCGGCGCCCATCTCCTCCACGGCGTCGTCGAACCAGATCGCGTTGCCCCACGACTTGTGCATGGCGCGTCCGGTCTCGTCGTGGAGCTTCTCGTACCCGAGCACGCTCTTGTACGGCGCCTTGCCGACGAGCACGACGCTCATGAATAGCTGCGAGTAGAACCACAGGCGGATCTGCTCGCGCATCTCGGAGATCCAGTCGGCTGGGAACCACCGCTCCCAGTACGCGTGATCGGGCAGGTCGGCCTGCGTCAGCCCAGCGCCTGCGCCGGTGGCGTAGCCACCCTCCTCGAACACCTCGCGTCCCCAGCCGAGCGTCGAGAACGGGACGATGCCGGCGTCGAGCCAGCAGTCCCCCACCTCGGTCACGCGCTCCGCGATCTCGCCGCTGTCGGTGCGCACGCGGATGTCATCGATCCACGGCCGGTGCAGCTCCTCGAGGCCGTCGATCGGATCGACCGCACGCTCCCGCAGTTCCTCGACGGATCCGATGATCAGGTACTCGCCGCTCTCCGTGCGGTAGAACGGCAGCGGCAGGCCCCAGTAGCGCTTGCGCGAGATGCACCAGTCGCCCATGTTGCGCAGCCAGTCCTCCATGCGCTTGCCGTACTGCTCGGGCACCCAGTTGACGGTTGCGGCGGCGTCGATCATCGCCTGTCGCACGGGTTCGGCGCTGATGAACCACTCCTCCACCACGCGGTGGATCAGATCGGTGCCACAGCGCCAACAGACGGGGAAGCGATGATCGATCGAGCCGGAGCGCACCAGCACCCCGTGCTCCTCCAGATGCGCGCGCACCGGATCGGCGGCGTCGGCGGTCGTGAGGCCGGCGAGGAAGCCGTAGTCGGGCAGGAAGCAGCCGGCGTCGACGACGGGCACGAGCACGTCGAGTCCCTCGACCTTGCCGAGCTCGAAGTCCTCGCCACCGCAGCCGGGCGCGATGTGGACGATGCCGGTGCCCTCATCACCCGCAACCATGTCCCAGGCGACCACGCGATGCTCGACCGCGCCGCCGGGCGCGAGGTCATCGAAGGGGCCGCGGTAGCGACGCCCGACGAGCTCCGCGCCGGTGGCGATGCGCGCCACGTCGGCGCCCTCGCCGAAGAGGTCCTCCACGCGGGCGGTCATCACCCAGTCGATGCCCTGGGACGTGCGCACGGCGGAGTACTCGGCCTCAGGGTCGACGGCAGCGGCGACGTTGGCCGGCAGCGTCCACGGCGTGGTCGTCCAGACGACGACGGCCTCGTCTGGCGCATCGAGGAAGGGGAAACGGACGTGCAGGGTCGGATGGGTGCGATCGCGGTAGCTGTCGATCAGCTCGTGCTGTGACAGCGAGGTGCCGCAACGCGGGCACCACACCATCGGACGGTTGCCCCGGTACAGCATCTCGCGGTCGTGGCATTCCTTGAGAAAGCGCCAGATGTACTCGATGTTGGGGTCCGTCATCGTGTAATACGAGCGGTCCCAATCCATCCACTGGCCGAGGCGCTTGGACTGGCGCGTCTGCACCGCCGAGTACTCGGCGACGCGATCGCGGCAGGCGCGGGCGAACTTGTCGAGGCCGTACTCCTCGATCTCCTGCTTGGAATTGAGCCCGAGCGACTTCTCGACCTCGACCTCGACCCACAGGCCCTGGCAGTCGAAGCCGTTCTGGTAGCGCAGCTCATGCCCTTGCATCGCGCGATGGCGCTGCACGAGATCCTTCAGCGACCGTCCCCAGGCGTGGTGCACGCCCATCGAGTTGTTCGCGGTGATCGGCCCATCGGTGAAGGAGAAGGGCGTGCCACCGGCGTTCTGGGCGCGCAGGCGGTTGAAGGTGTCCTCGCGCTCCCACAGCTCCAGCACGCGATGCTCGATCGCGATGTGGTCGGGCGTGGCGGGTACGGCGTCGTAGGTGCTCAAGGGTCCAGCAGGAGTCGTCGGCGACGAATCCTACCGCGAAGGCGGATCAGGCCTCCGCACCTCCAGGGCTGCGTCCGTAGCGTCGCGTCTGCTCGTCGCACCACAGCTCGAAGGCCGCGTGGCGCGCGAGGTAGCGCTCGATGGAGGCGATGCCGCCCTCAACCCACATGTCCTCGTCCCACTGCTCGAGGCCGGTCAGGGAGGGCTCGTCGCCCCACTCGTCGTCATGGTCGAACGTCATGGCGCGGAGTTCGCGGGATTTCCGCTCACTCCTCCCCTACGCGCTGCGCAGGAGCCTGATCGCCTCGGCGGTGTTGCGGAACGCCAGCTCCTCGTCGCGCGGCAGGTCGTCGAGCGTGAACCAGCGCAGCTCGGCGACGTCGTCGGCTGCGACCGGTGTCCCCGACAGGATGCGCGCCGTGAAGATCACGTTGAGCGTGTGGTCGCCGTCGTCGCCGTAGGTGTCGATCAGATGCCCGAGCATGCCCGTCACCTCGATCGAGCACCCCGTCTCCTCGAGCAGCTCGCGCACTGCGCAGGCCTCCGGCGTCTCGGCCGGTCCGCAGAAGCCACCGGGGATATCCCACAGACCGAGGCGCGGCTCGATTCCACGCCGGCCGAGCAGCAGTCGCCCGTGCTCATCGACGACCAGCACGGCTGCGCACGGCTTGGCGTCGTGGTAGTACGGCCTCTCACACGCGGTGCAGGACTGGGCATTGCCAATCAGCGGCCCGAGACGGGCCCCGCACTCGGCGCAGTAGGTCCGCAGTCGCATGCCGACAGTGTGGCGGATCCCGCGACGCCCATCCGCCCCGGGGAGCCGCTTTGCGTTGGGGGTCAGGCACCAACGCAAAGCTGATCGGGTCCGGCGCGGCCAGGTGTTCTGCCTATGAGCCTCCGAGACACCAATCGTGGCGATGTACCGGTCGGAATTCAGGTGTGGATATGTCAAAGGGGCCAGACCCTTTTTGGCACATGCGTCCGGCTTTCCGCCGATCGGTATCGTCCCTGATGTGCCAAAAGGGTCTGACCCCTTTGACACATCCACACCGGTACGCCACTCCTGTTCCCGCCTCACAGTCTCATAGGCAGAACGCTAGGCCGCAGAGGCGACGAGTGCGGCGCAGATGTCGGGCCAGCCACCGGGCTCGAGCATCCAGCGCGAGTACGTTCCGCGGTTGGCGAGCAGAACTGCTTGGACGTTCTGCTCGGGATCGATGAAGGCAAGGGTGCCCGAGGCGCCGAAGTGCGTGACGCTCGCGTTCGAGAGCGCTGAGCCGGTCCAGTGCGGGGATTTCCCGTCACGCGCCTCGAAGCCCACGGCCCAGTCGCAGCCGGGCCACTCCATGAAGTCCCCTACGCCACCGGCC
>JBPCSK010000306.1:0-1831 GCA_051007275.1 Gaiellales bacterium
CGTGCCGCCGACCTCGTCGCACGGGGTGGTGTACGCCCAGAAGCGATCAGCGGTCGACATGATCGCGGCGGGCGGGATCGCCTCGGCCGCGGGCACGACGAGCTTGGCCGCCTGCCCGACGGGGATGCGCTCCATCGCCGCCACGCGCTCGGGCTCGAGCGGCGGATCGAAGGTGATGTCCTGCGTCACGGCCAGCGGCACGGCGACGATGCAGGCGTCGGCCTCGATGACGCCGCTCGCGGCGTGCACGCGCACGCCGTCGGGCCCGTGCTCGATGCGCGAGACGGGATCCTCAAGACGCACGGCGTTGCCGAGCGGCTCGGCGAGGCGCCGGGCGATGCCGTCGTTGCCGCCGCCGACGCGCCGCGTCTCGCCGTCGTCGAGCAGGTGGCCGACCGTGCGCAGGCGCTCGGCGGGCAACAGCTCGAGCGCGACGGACGACGCGCTCTGCGAGCGGCTGGCCAGCAGCTCGCGGATGTCGTCGTCCTCGACGGTCGCGAGGATGTCGAGCGCCATCGCGTCGGGACCGGCCGCGGCCGCTGCGAGCTCGACCTCATGCGCGACGGCGAGCGCCTCGGCACGATCGATGCCCGGGTCGGGCCGCAGCTCGCGGTCGGGATAGCGGATGCCCATGCCGACGTACGCGAGCCCGAGTCGCTCGACCATGGCGTCGGTCGCGTCGTAGCCGGCGGTGATGAACTCCGCCCCGCGCTCGATCAGCGCACCGCCCGCAGTGCGGTCGCTCCAGACGCGCCCGCCGACGCGATCGCGCGCCTCGAGCACGGTCACCTCGATGCCGGCCTGCGCCAGCGCGTCTGCCGCCGTCAGCCCGGCACAGCCCGCTCCGATCACCACGCATGTCTTCATGCGGGTGACCCTACCAGCCGCTGATACCTTCTTGCCATGGGCGCGATCCTGCTCCTCGGCGGCCGGTCCACGCGGATGGGCACAGCAAAGGCCAGCCTTGACTGGCACGGCGAGCCGCTGGCGGCCCACGTCGCTCGCGTGCTCCAGCGCGCGGCGGTCGGTCCCGTGATCGTGGTCGCCGCGCCCGACCAGGACGTCCCCGCATTGCCAGACGGGGTGGAGCTGGTGCGCGATCGCGTCGCGGACCAAGGACCGCTACGCGGCATCGAGGCCGGCCTCGATGCACTGGGCGATCGCGCCGACGCGGCGTTCGTCGCCAGCGTCGATGCACCCCTGCTGCACCCCACCTTCGTCACCGCGCTGCTCGGCGCGCTCACGCCGGACGTCGAGCTGCTCGTGCCCGACGCGCAGGGCTTCCGCCATCCGCTCACCGCGGTGTGGCGCACGTCGACGCTGCCGGCTGTCACGGCCGCGCTCGCCGACGGCGTCGCTGGCCCGGGCTATCTCTTCGACCGCGTGCGCACGCGATTCCTCGACGAGGCGGCGCTGCTCACGCTGCCCGGGGTCGCCAGCGCGGATCCACGGCTGGACTCGCTGCGCAACGCCAACACGCCCGCCGAGCTGGCGTCAGTGCGTGAGCGCGCGGATGCCGGGTAGACCGGCGATCCAGAAGCGGATCGGATCCGTCAGGCGCGCGACGAGCGCGGCGAGCGGCACCCAGACGCGCTCGAGGCGCATCACGATCAGTGCGGCAATCGCGCCGATGATCGCACCGCCGATCACATCGGTCGGATAGTGCGCGCCGAGCATCAGTCGCGACACGGCGGTGATCACGGCGAGCCCCATCAGCCACTTGCCGGCACGCGGGTAGGCGATCCACGCCGCCGTGGCGATCGCGAAGGCCGCCGTGGAGTGATCCGAGGGGAACGACGAATCGGTCGAGGCGTGCCCGACGGGCTCGATG
>JBPCSK010000307.1:0-6755 GCA_051007275.1 Gaiellales bacterium
ATCTACGGAAGGCCATCCTGCAGCACCCTGAACAGCAGAACCGCCAGCGAGATCAGCCCCACGGCCGTGGACGCCATGATGAACACGACGAAGATCGTCGCGGTGATGCTGCGGTGACGGTGCCCCGTCAGGGTGGCGTGCACGCTGCGTTGGGCGGCCGTCGTCGCGGTGCGGTTGGCGGCGTTCACTCGTAGACCTCACGGAACCGCCGCACCATCCGGATCGCGAAGATGTTGAGAACGAAGGTGATGACGAACAGCGTGAGACCGACCGCGAAGATCGTCTTGTAGGAGATCGACCCCACGGGCACGTCGCCCGCTCCCGTGGCGGCGATCAACGCCGTCATCGTCTCGACGGTGGCGCCGGGACGCATCGTGGTCTGCGCGAGCTGACCCGCGGCGATCAGGACGATGGTCGTCTCGCCGATCGCGCGGGAGATGGCGAGGACGAAGGAGGCCGCGATGCCGGAGATCGCGGCGGGCACCACCACGCGGGTGGAGACCTGGAACCGGTTGGCGCCGAGGCCGAACGAGCCCTCGCGCAGCGAGCTGGGGACGGCCTTCATCGCGTCCTCGGACAGCGAGGCGACCGTCGGCAGCAGCAGGATGCCGATGATGATGCCGGCAGAGAACGCGTTGAAGATCTCGACCTGCCACCCCAGGGAGCGCAGCAGCGGCGTCAGGAACGTGAGCGCGAAGTAGCCCAGCACGACGGTCGGTATGCCGGCCAGCACCTCGAGGACGGGCTTGATCACCGCGCGTGCTCGGGGATGGGCGTACTCGCTCAGGTAGATCGCCGTGGCGAGTCCGAGGGGCAGGCAGATCAGGCAGGCCCACAGCGTCGTGTTGAGCGTGCCGACGATCAGCGGCAGCACGCCGAACGACGCGGGCTTGAAGAGCGGTGCCCAGTCCGTGGTGGTGAAGAACTCGACCGGGGAGACCTCGCCGAAGAACTGGAGGCTCGGGACGAGCAAGGCGATCACGATCCCCACGGTCACGAGGATGGAGATCGCGGCGCACACGGCGAGCGCGCCGATCACGACGCGCTCGCCGGTGCGGCGGTTCCGGGCGGTCAGCGAGGAGCGACCGCCCGGAACCCGATCTGGAGCAGCAATGGCCACGTGGTGAGGCTAGTCGCCCGACCGGTCGCCTAGCTGGCGAGCTTGCCGGCCTCGGCCTGCATCGTCGTCGCCTGCTCGGCCGACAGCGGGACGAAGAGCGCGTCCTTGGTCAGCGTCTGCTCGTTCGCCACGTAGAAGTCGGCGAAGGCCTTGACCTCCGGGCGCTTCGCGGCCGTGTCGGCGATGTACAGGTAGAGCGGACGGGACAGCGGCGCGTACGTGCCGTCCTGCACGGTCGTGGCGTCCGGCGTGACGCAGCCGGAGCCGCTGTCGACCTGGACGAGGTTCAGCTGATCCTGGTTCTGCTCGTAGTACGAGAGGCCGAAGTAGCCGAGGCCGCCCTTCTCGCCCTCGACGCCCTTGATCGTCACGTTGTCGTCCTCGGACGGCGAGTAGTCGGTGCGGCTTGCGCCCTCCTCGCCGTTGATCGACTTCGTGAAGAAGTCGAAGGTGCCCGAGTCGGTGCCGGGGCCGTACAGCTTGAGCGGCTCGTCGGGGAACGACGGGTCGACGTCCTTCCAGCTGCTCGCCTTGGAGTCGGGACCCCAGATCGTCGCGAGCTGGTCCGTCGTCAGACACGTGGCCCAGGTGTTCTCCTTGTTCGCGACGAGGGCGATGCCGTCGTTGGCGACGAGCAGCTCCTTGAAGGTGATGCCCTTGCCGTCGCAGATCGCCTTCTCCTCGTCCTTGATGGCGCGGGAGGCGGAGGCGATATCGGTCTCGCCGTTGCAGAACTTCTCCAAGCCGCCGCCGGTGCCGGACGTGCCCACGGTGACGTTGACGTTCGGCGCCGAGGCGTGGAACTTCTCCGCGGCGAGCGTGGCGAGCGGCGCGACCGTGCTGGAGCCGTCGATCACGATCGAGCCGGACAGCGACGTGTCGGCGTTGGCCGCCGTCGAGGCCGCTGTGGTGTCGCCGCTGCGGCCGCCGCCGCACGCCGCGAGCGCGGCACCGATGCCGCCGATCGCGATGATCGTCATGAGGGTCTTGCGGGTTGCCACGTGGGGATTCCTCCGAGTCGTGCGTGGATGCACCGTCAGTCTGCGCGGCTGTCGTGGCCCGTGGGGTTCGGCTCTGGTTCGGTGATGGTTACGAACTGGTGACGAATACTCCGTCGTGCGGCATAGCCGCAGGCGCGCTGCGGGCCTCGTGGCAACCGAGTGGTGATCATCCGCACCGCCGGAGAGGCCGTTCCTGCGCCCCGGCTACCATGTCGCCGTGAGCACGGATCCCGCAGCAGACGGCGAGCAGGCGTCGACGACCGAGCCCCGGCTGTTCAACCGGGAGCTCTCGTGGCTCGACTTCAATCACCGCGTCCTCGAGCTGGCCGGCGACCGGTCGGTGCCGCTGCTCGAGCGGCTGCGCTACTGCTCGATCTTCGCGAACAACCTGGACGAGTTCTTCATGGTGCGCGTGGCGGGCCTGATCGACCATGTCGTGCAGGGCACCGTGCCCAGCGATGGCACGCCGCCCCAGGCGACGCTCGACGAGATCGCCGATCGCTACCGCTCGATGCTGGTGCAGCTGGAGGACCTCCTGCATGGCGACCTGCTGCCGGCGCTGGCGCGCGAGGGCATTCAGGTCGTCGCGCTCGACGAGCTCGCGCCGGATGAGCGCGATGAGATCACCGCGGTCTTCGATGAGCAGCTCTACCCCGTTCTGACGCCCCTCGCCGTGGGTCCGGGTCAGCCCTTCCCGTACATCTCGAACCTGTCGCTGTCGGTCGGCGTGACCGTGCGCGACCCCTCGACTGGCGAGACGCGCTTCGCGCGCGTCAAGGTGCCCGAGGTCCTGCCGCGCCTGATCCGCATCGGCGAGACCACGCGCTTCGTTCGCATCGATGCGGTGATCGCCGACGGGCTGCCGGCGCTCTTCCCCGGCATGGAGATCGTGGGTGCCAGCACGTTCCGCGTGACGCGCGACGCGGACTTCGAGATCAAGGAGGGCGCGGACGACCTGCTCGAGGCCGTTGAGCGCGAGCTCTCTCGCCGACGCTTCGGCGATGTCGTGCGTCTCGAGATCGATGAGTCGATGCCGGCCGACATGCGAGCGATGCTGATCGAGGCGCTCGACGTGGACCTCCGTCAGGTGTTCGCGATGCGTCCGCCGCTCGACCTCAGCGGTCTCAACGTGCTGACCCGCGTGGCTCGCCCCGACCTGCGCTTCTCGCCGTGGCAGCCGCAGGTGCCGGAGCGGCTCGTCACCAAGGACGGCGCGCCCGTCGACATGTTCGCCGAGATCCGCCGAGGCGACATCCTCGTGCACCACCCGTTCGAGTCGTTCACCGACTCCGTCGAGCGCTTCGTCGAGCAGGCGGTCGCCGATCCCGATGTGCTCGCGATCAAGCACACCATCTACCGCACCAGCGGCGACGCCCCGATCGTCCCCGCGCTCGCCGTGGCCGCCGAGGAGGGCAAGCAGGCGGTGGCGCTGGTCGAGGTGACCGCGCGGTTCGACGAGGAGCGCAACATCCGCTGGGCGCGCGCCCTCGAGCGCGCCGGGGTCCACGTCGTCCACGGTCGCGTCGGCCTCAAGACCCACTGCAAGCTCGCGCTGGTCGTGCGCCGCGAGGAGGGACGCACCCGTCGCTACGTCCACATCGGCACGGGCAACTACCACCCCTCCACCGCCCGCGCCTACACGGACTACGGGCTCTTCACGTGCGATGAGCAGATCACGGCCGACGTCGCCGATCTCTTCAACCAGCTGACGGGGTTCGCGCGTCCGCAGGGCTTCCACGCGATCTGGGTTGCGCCGATGCACCTGCGCGGGCAGGTGGTCGAGCAGATCCACCGCTGCATCCGCGAGCACACGGTGGCATCGCCGGCGCGCATCACGATGAAGATGAACTCCCTCGTCGACAGCACCGTGATCGAGGAGCTCTACGCCGCGTCGCAGGCCGGCGTGCAGGTTGATCTCATCGTGCGCGGCATCTGCTGTCTGCGTCCGGGGGTGCCGGGCATGTCCGAGAACATCCGGGTGATCTCGATCCTCGGGCGCTTCCTCGAGCACGCGCGCGTCTTCCACTTCGAGACGGGCGTCGAGACGACGATGTACATCGGCAGCGCCGACATGATGCCGCGCAACCTCGACAACCGCATCGAGGTGATCACGCCGCTGCGCGACGCGGCACTGCGCGAGCGCCTCAGCGCTGCGCTCGCGACCGAGCTCGCGGACACCGGGGGCTCATGGGAGCTGGCGGCGGACGGCGGCTGGCGCCGTCGACATCCCGATGCCGGTATGGCGCCGGTCTTCGCGCAGGAGACGTTCATGCGCAGCGCGCTGGCGACCGCGATGCCGACGGGGCAGCCGCGGCTGATGCAGCGCGAGGAGACCGCGGAGCGCATCCACCGTGGTCGCTCCGCCGACGACTGAGGCTCAGGCGCCGGTGCGGACGAGCTCGCGCGCGAGCTCCTGCGCCTGGCAGATCGAGCCGCCGTAACGCGCGGCGCCGAGCGCGAGCGCCTCGTCGCGCCCAATGCCGTTCCCGCCCACCATGACCGGGAAGCCGGCTGCGTTGAGCGCGGCGATCGCGGCGCTGAGGCCGCCTCGCTCCGCCACGCAGCACGACAGTGCAACCAGGTCGGCCTGCTCGCGCTTGGCCATGTTGACGATCTCCTCGACGGGGAGGTCGGCGCCGAGGTAGTGCACGGAGAACCCCTCCGCCTGCAGGCCGGCTGCCACCATCTGCGCGGCGATCGAGTGGCGATCGCCGATCGCGGTGGCGACGACTGCACTGCCGATGCGCGGGCCGGTCTTCGGGCGTGCCGCGGTGGCGCGGTCGAGCAGCGTCTCCACGATGCGCGAGGCGCGATGCTCATCCGCGATCGACAGGTCGTTGCCGTGCCAGAGATCGCCGATGCGCGCCAGCGTCGGCGCGAGCAGTCGATCGCACAGCTCATCGACCGTCACGCCGCCCGCCGTGAGGCGATCCAGCTGCTTCCGCGCAGCGCGCGCGTCGCCGGTGATCAGCGAGGCCACGAGCGTCTCGACCTGGCGCGGCCAGTCACGCTCCGCGCGCTCGGGCACGGCTCCCTTGGCGGCATCGCGCTCGCGCAGCCACGCGTCGAGATCGTCGCGGCTGATGCGGTACGACCCGCCAGCGACGAGCGCGGGCAGCTCGCCGCTGCGGACGCGCTTGTACAGCGTCTGGTAGTGGCAGCCGACCGCGTCGGCGGCCTCCTGCAGCGTCAGAAGCGTCGGGTCCAGCGTGCTCATCGCCTTACTCATCGCAAAAGCGTTCGCGACGGCCTAGCCAGACTCCTCCGTGGCGAGCTCGCGCGGCGGCGCATGCAGTCCGCCGTGGCGCACGACGACCGTCAGCACCGCGAACAGCCCGCCGCCGACCGCCAGCCACCACGCCGTGCGCGGACTGGAGGCATCGGCGACGACGCCTGCCAATGCCACACCGCCCGAGATGCCGATCAGGAACGTCGTGGAGACCCAGGTGAAGGCCTCCGTCACGGTGCCCTGTGGAGCGAGCTCCTCGATCAGGACGTAGAAGGTCGCGATCACAGGCGCGTTAACCATGCCCGTGATGACCAGCAGGATCGCCAGCTGCAGCGGCGTTTGCGCGAGGAAGATGATCAGGAAGCCCGCCAGGTTGAGCGCGAGCAGCACGCCCATCATCCGCTGCACCGTGCCGCCCCACCGTCGTGCGGCATACGCGAGGCCGCCGATCACGCTGCCGACGGCCCAGATCGACAGCAGCCCGCCCGGGCTCACACCCTCCTCCTGTGCGTAGGCGGGGATGGCCAGCTCGAGCGCGCCCCACGCGAAGGCCAGGCCGAGCACCGAAAGGAGGACGCGGCGCACGGGACCGGCCGTCAGCGGTCCGAGCAGGTGGCGTTCTCCGACGTGGTTGGAGCGCCAGGTGCGGCTCTGCTGCGACGTGGCGAACCACAGCACGCCGACCGCGCTGAAGGCGGCCATGACCACCATCGGCATCCGCGGGCTGATGCCCTCCGCGAGCGCTGCCGCCATCACCGGACCGAGAATCCAGATCAGTTCCTGCGCGGTCGAGTCGAGAGAGAAGGCCCGCGTGATCAGGGTTCGGTCGGTGATGAGCGTGGCCCACGTCGCGCGCATCGAGGCGGCCAGAGGCGGAATGGAGAAGCCGTACACCGCGCACAAACCGAACAGGAGCATGCCGCTGCCTGGTGCCAGCGCGGCCAGCAGCAGCAACGCCGTCACCTGCGAGAGCATCGTGATCAGCAGGACGCGTGGCTGGCCCTGGCGGTCGATGACCCGCCCGAGGATCGGTGAGCCGACGCACCCTGCGACGGTCGAAGCGCCGACGGCGAGACCGGCCGTGGCGTAGGTCCCGCCCGCGCCGCGCACGAGCAGGAAGATCGACAGCGCGCCCATGCCAACCGGCATCCGCCCGATCACGGCGGCGCTGAGCAGGCGCGGCACGAACGGCAGCCGCAGGATGTCGGAGTACGGATACCGCACGGGGTCAGTGTGCGTGGTATCGCGATATGACCGCGCCGGGTACCGTTCAGGGGCGCCCGTAGCTCAGGGGATAGAGCGAGAGACTTCTAATCTCGAGGCCGCAGGTTCGAATCCTGCCGGGCGCGTCGTTCTGGACTCAGCGACGCCAGTAGGCGCGCGTGAAGAGCACGAAGATCGGGAT
>JBPCSK010000308.1:0-2575 GCA_051007275.1 Gaiellales bacterium
CGAATCAACCGGGCTCGTGCCCGACAGGTCGTTCGCGCCCGTGCCATTGGCCGTCAGCGTGAAGCTTCCCACCGTCGCGGTCCCGCCGTTGTCATTCACCACCACCTTGCGCAGATGGAGCTTCGGTGCGACGTCATCGTTCGTGATCGTGCACGTCGCCTCGCCGCCAAGGCCGACGGTGATGCTGGCTCCCGATTGCGAGCCGCCCGTGCAGACCCACGCGCTCGCGGCGTATCCCGCCAAGCTCGACTCGCTGAGCGCCCACGTGCCCGCTTGGAGCGTCGAGCCCGAGTCGACCGGCGTGACACCGGAGACGTCGTTCGCGCCAGCGCCGTCGGCCGTCAGCGTGAAGGCCGATGCGAGCGCCGTGCCGCCGTTGTCGTTCACGACGAGCTTGCGGAGATGGAGCTTGGGCGCGATGTCGTCGTTCGTGATCGTGCACGTCGCCTCACCGCCGATGCCGACGGTGATGCTCGAACCCGACTGCGAGCCGCCGACGCAGACCCAGCCGCTCGCTGCATACCCCGCCCGGCTCGACTCCGACAGTGCGAACGTATCGGCCTTGAGCGTCGCACCCGAGTCAACCGGGCTCGTGCCCGACAGGTCGTTCGCTCCAGTGCCGTTGGCCGTCAACGTGAAGTTCGCCACCGTCGCCGTCCCGCCGTTGTCGTTCACCACCACCTTATGCAGGTGGAGCTTCGGCGCGACATCATCGTTCGTGATCGTGCACGTCGCCGACTGGCTATAGCCGAGGGTGATCGTCGAGCCATTCTGCGTGCCGCCACCGATGCAGACCCATGCGCTGGCCGTGTAGCCCGGCATCGTCGTCTCCGAGAGCGTCCACGTGTCAGGCAGGAGGCCAGCGCCAGAATCGACCGGACTCACGCCGGACAGGTCGTTGCTGCCGGTGCCGTTGGCGGTAAGAGTGAAGTCCTGCGTCGTCGCCGTGCCGCCGTTGTCGTTCACGACGACCTTCCGCAGGTGCAGCTGCGGCACCGGCTTGCTCGCGTTCGCATACGTGCAGGTGACGTTGTCGCCCTCCTTGAGCGCGATCGCGACGGTGTTCGTCGTCGTGCTCGGTGGCGTCGTCGACGTGCCGCCGGCCACGGCGCAATCGACGCCCGTCAGATCCCAGCCCGCGGGAACCGCCTCGGCGACCGAGTACGTCGTGAAGTCGACGATGCCGGGGAAGACCTTGGTGTTCGCAGCCGTGCCGTCGTCGACCAGGCTGAAGTTCGCCAGCGGCGCCGGCGACGCCGTGAACGGGAACGACGTCGACCCGTTGGGCGTCGCATCCTTGATGATGGTGATCGACCCCGGGAAGATCACCGCGTCGGCGCTCAGCGAGCGATCCTGATTGCCGCCCGAGCCGTCGAGGTCGATCAGGCGCATGTGGTACGGCGAGCCCGCGATCGCGACGGCCGAGGCGTTCTCGCCCCAGTCGCTGCGGTTCGAGATGTGCCCGCCCCAGGCCAGCACGGGGTTGTCCTGCGTGGCGGTGAAGGTGATCGTGATGCGCCGCGAGTTGTCCCCCGCGGGGAAGCCCGCGCCGCCCGCGTAGTACGGCGAGACGCCCACCGAGGTGATCGAGCCGCCGAACAGCTTGAACGCGCCGGCCAGCTGCGCCACGCCGGCGCCGGTCACCTGCGGATCAGCGGGAATCGGGAAGGTGCCCGGCGTGGCGGGACAGCCGCTGATCCCGAGGCACGGGTTCGCGTTCGTGACGGTGCGGTTGTACGTCGTCAGATAGTCGATCGCGTGCTTGCCGCCCTTGGTGGTGTCCCACTCGATCGAGACCGTGTGCGAGGTCAGCGAGAGACTCCCGAACGTCATGCGGTACGGAATCGAGTCGCCCTCGTAGTACGTGGCCTTGCTCGAGCCGAGGTTGCCGTTGACCCAGTCGGCCGCGTCCGAGCTGCAGCCGTTGATGGCGTTGGCCGGCACGGTGCCGTTGGCGCACTGGTCCAGGTTTGCCGAGGGGTTGGCGTCGGTGAAGCTCGACGTCGCGCGCAGCTCGCCGAGCAGCGTGGCCTGCGTCGCGATGACGGAGTAGTCCGCCACGTAGATCGACGGCAGCGCGAAGGCGTCCGTGATCTGTCCGGCACCGTTCGGCGTGACGTCGGCAACGTGCGACCAGACCTTGCCGAGCGAGTCCTCCACGACGACATGCACGGGGCTCGAGCCGACCGCCCACCCACCGCCGGTGAGCGTGACGGTCTGACCCGGGTTGTAGTCGGCGGCATCGCTCTGGATCGTCGGCATCGTGGCGGCCGCGGCCGGGCGATCACCGATCGCGCCAATGGCGAGAGCGGCGCCCAGCACCGTGATGCCCGCGGCGCCAATGACGATGCGAAACCGGCGTCGCCGCGGCAGAAGAGGGACAGCCGCCAGGGCCAGTAGGAGTGCGGCTGTGAGCCAGGTAAGCGTGTTCATCGAAGGTCCTCCACGTCGTTGCCATCACGCTATGGAGCGAGCGAAGACGGACATCGGTGGTCGTTGCGTGATGTCACGCGGCGGTTCACCGGCGTGAGGACCGCGCCTCCGCGGTGCCGCTGCGGGTAGTCCGAAGCGGCAC
>JBPCSK010000309.1:0-2046 GCA_051007275.1 Gaiellales bacterium
CTGCGGTTCGCCCCCGTCCACCAATTCTAACGACAGGGGGCCGCGGCGAAACCGGGGCTCGGACCGATCGATCTCGACGTGCCCGGCGGCGAGTTCCTCTGCATCGTTGGTGCCTCAGGCTGCGGCAAGTCGACGCTGCTGCGGCTGATCGCCGGGTTCATGCCCGTCAGCAGCGGCAGCATCACGATCGACGGTCGTGAGATCACCGCGCCCGGCCCCGACCGCGGCATGGTCTTCCAGCAGCCCACGCTCTTCCCGTGGCGGAGCGTGCGCGGCAACGTGGAGCTCGCCCTGAAGCTGCGGGGATATCCGCGCGGCGAGCGACGAGCGGAGGCGGAACGCCTGCTGCGGCAGGTCGGACTCGGCGACGCCATGACGCGCCGCACCTACGAGCTCTCCGGTGGCATGCAGCAGCGCTGCGCCACGGCCCGCGCCCTTGCGGGGGACCCTGAGGTGCTGCTCATGGACGAGCCCTTCGGGGCGCTCGACGCGATCACGCGGGAGCACATGCAGCAGGAGCTGCACGCGCTCTGGCGCGAGACCCGCAAGACGATCGTGTTCGTCACCCACTCGGTCGACGAGGCGCTCGTGCTCGGCACGCGCGCGATCGTGCTCGGGGGACGCCCCGGTCACGTTCTCCTCGATCTCTCCCTCCAGCTCCAGCGCGATGACGAGGGCGACACGCACCATGACGCCCGCTATGCGGACCTGCGGTCGCAGATCGCGCACGCGATGGACGACGATTACCGGCGTTCCCACCAGGAGGTTCCCCGATGACGCAATTCCACTGGTTCCTCCCCTCCTCCGGGGACGGGCGCAACATCACGGACGCGCTCGACGGCAAGGCCGATGTCAGCATCGCTCGACCGGTCAGCATCAAGTACCTCGCCGAGGTGGCGCAGGCGGCCGAGAACGTCGGCTTCGTCGGCGCGCTCACGCCGACCGGCACCGGCTGCGATGAGGCCTGGATCCTCGGCGCCGCCGTCGTCCAACACACGCAGCGCATCAAGCCGATCATCGCCTTCCGCCCCAGCAGCATCGCGCCGGCCTGGGCCGCGCATACCGCTGCGACGTTCCAGCGCATGACGGACGATCGCCTGATCATCAACATCGTCACCGGCGGCAACCCCGGTGAGCAACGGTCGCTCGGCGACTTCCTGTCGCACGACCAGCGCTACGCGCGCACCGATGAGTTCCTCGAGATCTTCACCCGGTGCTTCGACTACGACCCCTTCGACTTTGAGGGAGAGCACTTCCAGGTTGAGCAGGCCTCGCTCCTGATCGACGCCAAGAAGCCGCCCGTCTACTTCGGCGGCGCCTCGCCTGCTGCCGTCGAAGTCGCGGCCAGGCACGTGGACTGCCATCTGATGTGGGGCGAGCCCCGGGAGCAGCTGATCGAGCGCATCGCGGTGCTCAAGACCGCCGCAGCCGCGCAGGGACGGTATGTTCGTCCGGGCATCCGTCTGCTGATCATCGCCCGCGACACCGCCGATGAGGCCTGGGCCGTTGCCGATCGCCTGCTCGCCAGCATGGATGAGCAGACGCTCGCCCAGGCGCGGGAGTACTTCGCGAAGATGGATTCGGTCGGCCAAGCGCGCATGACGGCGCTGATCGAGAACGCCACGCTGACCACCAAGGACCTCGAGATCGAGCCGCACCTGTGGGCAGGTCCCGCGCTCGTGCGCGACGGCGCGGGCACGGCGATCGTCGGGAGCTACGACGAGGTTGGTGCCAAGCTCGCCGACTACATCGACATCGGGTTCGAGGAGTTCATCCTCTCCGGCTACCCCCACCTCGAGGAGGCGTACCGCGTGGGCGAGGAGGTCGTCCCGCGCGTGAAGCGACTCCGACCCTGATCCGGCGCCGCGCGTCGTAGGGTTCTGGACGTGACCGACGCCCTCATCATCGCGCTCGCCGTGGGCGTGATCCTCGTGGCCGCGGTGGTGCGCGGCTACAGCGGGTTCGGGTTCGCGATGATCGGCGTGGCCGGGATCTCGCTGACGGCACCGCCCGATGTGGCGGTTCCAACGGTCCTCATCCTGGAGG
>JBPCSK010000310.1:0-3108 GCA_051007275.1 Gaiellales bacterium
GTCCCCTACGCCACCGGCCAGCGCGCCGCACTGGTTGCGCAGCAGCTCCTGCCGCAGCTCCTCGTCCAACAGCGTCGGACCTGCACCGGCGCAGCACCGCAGAAACCGCAGGTAGTCATCTGCCGTCCCGAACCCGCCGGACTGCGGGAGTCCGAGCACGCGGAATCGCTCGTCGTTGAAGAGCCGCTGACCATGGCCGAGCAGTCCGGGCTGGCGCACGGGCACGATCGTTGGATCTGCCGCATCCGCGCCGAGCGTCGTCCGGGTCATCCCAAGCGACTCCAGCACCGACTCCTCGACGTACGTGCGATGGGAGAGCTCGGCCGCGCGCTCGAGCGCAAGCGCGGCAAGCGCGTACCCGGCGTTGGAGTAGATCCGACGGGTACGCGGTGGCTCAATCGGCTGCAGCGCGGCGTAGGCGGAGGCAACGGTCTCCCACGTGCCGTCGGGAGCGACCTGCACTCGCCGGGCCACCGGAGAGTCCGCGGGCAGGCCCGACGCATGGGATAGGAGCTCGCGGAGCGACGCCGTGCAGGCGGCCTCGGCGACGTACTCGGTCAACGGCGTGTCGAGGTCGAGCACGCCCTCGTCACAGGCAACGAGGCAGGCAAGGGCGATCAGCGGCTTGGTCAGCGAGGCGAGTGCGAATCGCGACTGCTCGTCGCAGTCGCCGAAGGCCGCATGCACCGTGTGGCCATCGCGGCAGTAGGCGACCTGTGCGGCACCGACCTCGCCCCGCGCCACGAGGCCGGAAACGAGTTCGAGCGGATCGGCGGTCATGCCGAGACGCTATCAGCGTCCGGCATGGCCGCCGACCGTTCTACCCGAGTCGGAAGTACAGCTTGCGGGCCGCGTTGTCGCCGTAGAGGCTGCGGGCCTGGATGTCGAAGTCGAACGTCGCGCCGGTCGTGAGCAGGGCCCACGTGGCATCGCCGAAGCACGTCTTGGCGTTGACGGTGAACTGCAGGAGATTGGCGGTGGGCGCGGCGGGATTCGTGGCCGCATCAAGCGCCGGATCCTGCACGCCGCTCGTTCCGCCGTTCGTGAAGGCGGTGCCGTTCGAGACGGGATTGGTGTAGGAGGCGAGAGCGCAGTTGCCAGGCGCCGTCCCGATCGTCACGCCGGAGGCCGACCGCGGTGCGTTCGGGGCATCGGCGGTGTACTGCAGCCCGCCGATGTCGATCCAGCCGCTCGCGCTCGCCTCGCCGGTGACGGCGGGACGCTGCGGACGCCACCACTTGAGGGTCACGATCCCGTCGGAGCCGACGGTGATCGGCGTGGCCGGATCCATGCCGAGGTTGCCGGTCGCGCGCCCGGTGATCGCGTCGTACGTGATCACCTGCTCGGACGCGCTGGCGGTGGTCGTGTACGAGTACACGGCGGGCGCGGTGTTGAACACGAAGTTGAGGACGCCCGGGTACGCCGAGCCGCCGGCGTTCTCGATGAAGGCGTTCCCGGACCCGATGTCGGCGGTGCTGGCACCTGGCGTGATCTGCGCATCGTTGGTCGGGCCGTTGCTGATGCCGATGGCCGTGCCGGCGAAGGTGGCCGCAGCGCCGTTGACGAGCGGGTACGACACGCCGGCCGTGCTGTGCGGGGCGCAGTAGGTGTTGCCGAGGCAGTCGAGGGTGCCGCTGGTCGCGCCCACGAGCTGCGTCGCGAGGGTCAGCGTCGAGGGGAATGCGGCGTCGATCAGCGGCTGCACCGCGGCGGTGGTACCTCCGAGATAGAGATTGATGTTGGTGGTGCTCGTCAGCTTGAAGTTCGAGAACATGCGGAACTCGGTTGCGGTCGGCGACGTGCCGCTGCCGCCACCACCGGGCGTCGGCGTGACGCAGCCGGGCGTGATCGGCGCAGGCGGTGCCGGGCAGATGGCCTGTCGTGCGAAGGCGCGACGAGCGAGGATCCCGGTGCGACCGGTGCGATCGACGTTGTCCAGGATCAGGTTGCCATTGTCATCGACGTCGAAGACATTCGGAACGCCATCGAGGTCGGTGTCGAAGCCGACGCCGTCATAGCCCTTCAGTGCGCTCCTGCCGTCGCCGACCTTGACGCGTCCGAACTTGCCGGCGCCGATGGGACGACCGCTCTTCGCAGCCACGGTGTAGGCGCTCGTCGTGTAGGTTCGAGACGATGCCACCGACGTGGTCACGGCGTAATCGTTCTTCTGCTTGATCGTGCCGAGCGAGAGGTTCCCGCTGCCCTTGATCGTCTCGTAGACCTTCGACTTCGCGCCCCCGAGCACGATCGGACCCAGATACGACCCGTCGTCGCCGACGATCTCGACCGTGGCGCCTGCCAGCTGAACGCCGGCGACCTTGAAGGCGCCGCTCTTCGCGGTGATCAGTGCCTTCTTGCCCTTGCCGCTCTTCTGCACGACGACGATGGAGTTGCCCTTGCCATTGGTCAGGGTGCCCGACAGCGTGGCAGCGGAGGCGCTCGCGGTACTGGCGAGGGCCGCGGCGATGGTGAGGGAGACGGCGATGCGCTTCATGCGTCGATGGTACACCGCGGCTGCGCTGCTATCAGCCGCTGAGCGATCTCGACCGAAGGGTCTGGTAACGGACGCTGCGGTACGCTGTCCGCATCCGACTTGGAGGTAGTTCCGTGGCCACGACCAGTGACAAGGCGATCGATCCGCACGACTTCGTCGGCATCGACGCGCTGCTCACCGACGACGAGAAGGCGATTCGCGACGCCGTGCGTGAGGTCGTGCGCGAGCGCATCCTCCCGGAGGTCGGCGACTGGTTCGATCAGGGCATCCTCCCGCGCGAGGTGTTCACGGAGCTGGGGCAGCTCGGATTCATGGGCGCGCACCTGGAGGGCTACGGCTGCTCGGGCGTCAATGCCGTGGCGTACGGTCTCATCAATCACGAGCTCGAGTACGGCGATTCGGGTCTCCGCAGCGCTGTCTCGGTGCAGGGCTCGCTCGCGATGTACGCGATCTACCGCTGGGGCTCGGAGGAGCAGAAGCTGCGCTGGCTCCCGGGCATGGCCCTGGGTGAGCTGATCGGCTGCTTCGGCCTGACCGAGGCCGATGCCGGCTCCGACCCTGGCTCGATGCGCACGTTCGCGCGTCGCGACGGCGATGACTGGGTCCTCAACGGC
>JBPCSK010000311.1:0-1081 GCA_051007275.1 Gaiellales bacterium
ACGTTCTGCTCGACGGTCCGCCACGGGAGGAGCACGTCGTGCTGGGGCATCCAGGCGAACGGGCTCGACGTGCGGCCGAGCGGCTGGCCGTCGAGCAGCACCGCGCCGTCGTCGGCCGGCTCGGTGCCGTTGAGGACGGAGAGGATCGTCGACTTGCCGCAGCCGCTCGGGCCGAGGATCGAGACGAACTCGCCCCGCTTGACGTGCAGGGACAGCCCGTCGAGGACCTGCAGGTCGCCGAAGGCCTTGCAGAGGCCGCGCACCTCGATCAGCGGCGTGCTCATCGCGCGACCTTCCGCGCGTCGGCGTACCAGGGGATCGCCAGGCGCTGCACGACGAACGTGGCGGCATAGAGCACGAGCGTCAGCACCGCCGTCACGAGCACGGCCGCCAGCACCAGGTCGGTGCGAAACGAGTTGCTCGCGCCCTGGATGTACACGCCGAGCCCGTCCTCGGCACCCGCGTACTCCGCGAACAGCGCGGCGACGACGGCGTACGTGATCGCGATACGCAGCCCGGTGAAGAACCCCGGCAGCGCCGAGGGCAGGCGCACGAGGCGGAAGACCGTGGGCCAGCTCGCGCCCATCGTGCGCAGGAGCGTGACGGCGTCGCGCTCGCTTGAGGCGTAGCCGTCGAGCAGCCCGACCACGATCGGAAAGAACGTCACCAGCGCGACGAGCAGGATCTTCGGGGTCAGGCCGAAGCCGAACCAGAGCACGACCAGCGGTGCCAGCACGACGAGCGGGATCGTCTGGCTGCCGATCAGCACGGGCATGATCGACCGGCGGGCGAGCCCCGACGCATCGAGCAGGATCGAGATCGCGAAGGCGAAGACGACGGAGACCGCGAAGCCGATCAGCACCTCGCGGAGCGTCGGCAGCGTGCTCGCCCACAGCGAGGCGCGGTCGTCCCAGCCGGCGCTGAGCACGCGCGACAGCGGCGGCAGCACGTCATTGCCGAGGGAGCCAGCTTGGGCGTAGACCTCCCAGATCACGCCGAGCAGCACCACGACGACCAGCGGCGGGAGCACGAGGCGGACGGTGCGGCGCATGGAGGAACGGTATCGTCCCTCGGCAGTCGC
>JBPCSK010000312.1:0-6444 GCA_051007275.1 Gaiellales bacterium
GGTCTGGGCCCGGCGGGCAGCACCGCAATCGCTCGCAGACGCGGGTCGAGCTGCGCATGCCGCTCGCGATCATGGGGCTGACGCCCGCGGAGCTCGAGCGGGTGCGCACGCTTCTGCGGCCTCGCATCGTCGATGATGCGCTCGTCGTGCGGGCGGGGGAGCAGCGTTCGCAGCACCAGAATCGGGTGGCCGCGGAGGAGCGGCTCGTGCGGCTGATTGATGGTGCCCTGCACCGCGATCCACATCGCGTCTCGACGCGGCCGACGCGCGGCAGCCAGGAGCGGCGGCTGCAGGAGAAGCAGCGCCAGGCCAAGCGCAAGCAGGAGCGCAGGGTCTCCTTCGACGACTGAGACGGCCTCCTGAACGCCCGAATTCTTCCGACGGCTACACTCCCGCCCGTGAGCACCCCGAATCCCCTCCGCGCACGCGGACCGATCGACCTGCCGAAGGTCGAGCAGGCCGCCACCGATCTGCTGACCGGCCTCGGCTATGACCTCAGTGACGAGTCGCTCAGCGCTACGCCCAAGCGCGTCGCACGGATGTACGAGGAGATCCTCACGTCGAAGCCGTTCGAGTCGACGACGTTCCCGAACGATGGCGAGTACGACGAGCTCGTCGTCGTGCGCGACATCCCGTTCCACTCGCTCTGCGAGCACCACCTGCTGCCGTTCACCGGCGTCGCGCACGTCGGGTACATCCCCGGTCCGCGCATCGTCGGCCTGTCGAAGCTGGCGCGCGTCGTCGATCTCTACTCGCGCGAGCTGCAGGTGCAGGAGCGCATGACGGCGCAGGTCGCCAACTGGCTCGAGGAGACGCTCCAGCCGCGCGGTGTCGGCGTCGTCCTCGAGGCCGAGCACCTCTGCATGACCGTCCGCGGCGTACGCGCACCCGGCTCGCGTACCACCACGTCGGCCGTGCGCGGGATGCTGCGCCACGACCCGCGCACCCGCGCCGAGTTCTTCGCGCTCGTCGGCGCCTCCACCGGCGTCTAGCCACATGGCGATCCGCCGCGCCTGGCTCTGGATCGCAGGAGCCGTCCTCGCCGACATCATCCTGCGGCTGCGGTTCCTCAACGTGCCGCTCAACGTGGACGAGGCGGGCTACGGCGCGGTCACGCGCACGTGGGCGCGCGGCTTCGCGCTGTACGGCGAGGTGGCGTGGGTCGACCGGCCGCAGGGGCTGCTCGGGCTCTACCGCATGGCGCTCTGGTTCGGCGACGAGTGGGCGATCCGCATGCTCGCGCTCAAGGCGGGAATCGCACTGGTGCTCGCCCTCGCCGTGATCGCGTGGACGCTCGGTGGCCCGCGCGCTGCGGTGATCGCCGCATGGCTGATGGCCGTGATCGGGCCAGCACCTCACATCGAGGGGTTCACCGCCAACGGCGAGCTGCTCGGCGGCGCCGTCGCGGCCGTGGCAATCGCGATCGCGTTTCGGTGGAGCGAGTGGCCGCGTCTCTGGCTGCTGCTGATGGCCGGCGTCGTCGCGGGACTCGCACCGCTCGTCAAGCAATCGGCCTTCGACGGCGTGCTCGTCGTGGGCGTGATCGTCCTCGTCGTGGCCTATCGCGAGCGCGACTGGGTCGTGGGCCTTGGCCGGCTCGCCGTGCTCGGCGTCGGGATCGCGATCCCGTGGACGCTCGCGATCATCGACGCGGCGTTCTCCTCGCCGGGCGTGAGCGGCTGGTGGTTCGCGATCTACGGCTACCGCGCGCAGACCGAGTCGATGTTCTCCGGTGACATCGGCTTTCGCGCCAACCTGCTCGTCAACTCGATCCCGTGGATGCTGGTCGACGCGGGCGTGCTGATCCTGCTCGGCATCCTCGGCCTCCTCGCCATGCGTCGTGAGCGCTGCCTGCTCGTGCCGCTCGAGTGGCTCGGGGCCTGCTCGCTCGGCTTCCTGATCGGCGGGCTCTACCACCCGCACTACTGGGTGCAGCTGCTGCCCCCGTTCGCGCTGTTCGCTGGCATTGGCGGCATCTGGCTCTGGGAGAACACCACGCCGCGCGTCGGACTCGTCGTGATCGCGATCGCCGCTGCGATCCCGGTCATCGCGGCGCTGCCCGTGTATCTCGCGTCGAGCCCCGAGCTTGCCAGCGCGCGCTCGACGAACGACCCGCGCGTGATCTCCGCCATCACCGTCGGCAAACAGGTCGCTGGCATGACGGGGTATGACGATCGCATCCAGGTGCTGTGGGCCAACGCCGCCGTCTACTGGTACGCCGACCGCATCCCGGCGACGCGCTACCTCTGGTACCGCAACATCGAGCGCATCCCCGGCGGGCGCCAGCACGTCGTCGACGCCTTCGTCGGCGACGCGCCACCGAAGGTCGCCGTGGGCTACCAGCCCGTCGAGGCGCTCGACATCGACGGTGCGATCCAGTCGGTGCTCGACGAGCGCTACGCCGCGACCGAGGTCGACGGCCAGCCCGTCTGGCAGCTGCGGCCCTAGGCCGCCGGGCGCCTCGCCGCGACCGCGATCGCGACGAACATCCCCGCCGCGACGAGCACCGCTGGCAGGGTCATTGCGAGCGCCCCGACGATGATCGCGATGCCAAGCCCGATCCACGCGGTCACAGGCACCGGCGTGCCCGTGCGCAGACGCATGAGGATCAGCGACAGCAGGATCAGCACCACGCCAGCGCCGAGCGCGAACGCCGGGACGTCGTAGAGCTGCACGAGCAGGCCCTTGGCGTCGACCTTGCCGATCACCTTCTTCAGCGCCAGCGCCATCAGGAAGATGCCGATCACCGGCAGGAGATGCAGATAGCTGTAGACATCGCGAGCCAGCGCCGGCTGGCGCGCAGGCGCCGCTGCTGCGATGGCGTGCTCGACGGGACCGGCAACCGAGCGGAAGTACGCCCACCAGATGGCGGCCGTCAGCGCGAAGGCGATCACGATCGGCACGGCGACGTGCAGCGTGAGCGTCGCGGAGATCGAGGCGATCCCCGTGGCGATGATCGCCTCGCCGAGGGCGATGATGATGATCAGGCCGTAGCGCTCGGCGAAGTGGGGGATGGAGACGACCCACCCACGACCGCCGCCGAGGAGCGCGCCGCCAAAATCGAGCACCACGGCCAGCGTGACCAGCACGACCTGCGCGGTACCGCCGACGATCGCACCGGTGATCAGCAGCACGGCACCGACACCCACACCCGCGGCCAGACGCAGCGTCGCCGCCCGCAGCTCGGCATTGCCGCGCCCGACGCGCCAGAACAGCAGCAGGTGCAGCACCCGCACGCCCACGTACGCGAGCGCGGCGAGGAGCGCCGCGCTGTCGCCGGCATACCAGTTCGGCACGAGCACGGTCACGACGAGCATGGCGCCCATTGCGATCAGGAACAGGATGACCATCGAGCCCTCGTCGACCCGCACGGTCGTGCCCAGCCATGAATAGCCGACCCACGCCCACCAGAGCAGGGCGAGCACGAGCAGTCCGCGGTACAGGTCGATGCCCGTCAGGTCGGTCGCCGTGGTGACCGTCGTGACCGTGATCGCGAAGATGAAGACGAGATCGAAGAACAGCTCCAGGTACGAGACCCGGGTCACTTGGCCCGTGAACGCGCTCACGATGTCAGTGCCCGAGGAACGGGCGGATGATCGCCATGCGTTTCGCCGTCTCCTTGGCGCCCGCATCCTCGATCTTGTCCGACTTGCCCATGATGCCGACGATCGCGCGGCTCGCGATCCAGCGCAGCGGCTCGGGCTCCCAGTTGCGCACGGGATGGTTGGCCCACGGCATGGACGCGAGGTCCGTCTGGCGACGCAGGATCAGGTCCGTCAGCGTGCGACCTGACAGGCTCGTCGCTGCGACGCCATGGCCGGAGTAGCCACCAGCGAAGCCGAGGCCAGTCGACGGGTCGTACGACACGCTCATCGACCAGTCCCGCGGCACGCCGAGCGCGCCGCCCCAGTGATGCGTGATCTGCGCGCCGCGCGCCGCGGGGAACGCGGCGTACAGCGTGTTGATGAGGCGATGCTTGACCGCTTCGTTCTGCTCGAACTTCTCGTTGATCGGCGAGCCGAGCGCGTACGGCGCGCCGCGGCCGCCGATCGCGATGCGGTCGTCGGTCGTTCGCTGCGCGTAGAAGAAGAGGTGGTGCGCGTCCGAGATCGTCTCGAGGCCGTTCCAGCCGAGCTCGTCCCAGACGGTCTTTGGCAGCGGCTCCGTGGCGATCATCAGCGAGTACAGGGGTAGGTACGTGCGGGACTGATTGGCGAACTGCACCGTGAAGGCCTCGGTCGCGCGGATCACGTGCTCGGCGCGGACGACGCCGTGCTCGGTCACGACCCGGCCGGGCTCGATGAACTCCGCGGCGGTCTGCTCGTAGATCACGCCGCCCTTGCGCTCAACGGCGTCGGCGAGGCCGCGCGCCAGGCGTGCGGGGTTGACGCGCGCGCCGTGTGGCGTGAAGTAGCCGATGCGCGCGTCGGGGATGTGCACGCGCTCAAGCACCTGCTCGCGACTGAGCGCCATGACGTCCTGCTCGCCCCATCCCCACTGCCGATCGTGCTCGACGTGCGCGCGGATGCGCGCCTCCTGAGCCTCGTTGCGCGCGACGCTGAGGATGCCGCCCTTGGCGAAGCCACAGTCGATCTTCTCTGCTGCCACGCGCTCGCCGATCCAGTCGACCGCCTCCCACGTGGCGCGCTCGGCGCGACGCACCGCGTCATCACCGCTCGTCTGCGCCCACTCGCCGTGCACGCCTGCGATGCCGGCCGAGATCCAGCCGCCGTTGCGGCCCGAGGCGCCGAAGCCCGCGACCTCGCGCTCGATCACGCGCACGCGCAGCGACGGCTCGGCGTCGAGCAGGCAGTACGCGGTCCACAGCCCCGTCATGCCAGCGCCGACGATCGCGACGTCGCAGTCGGTGTCGCCCTCCAGCGCGGGGCGCGGCGAGATCGTGCCGGGCAGGGTGTCCCACCAGAGGCTGCGATCGCGGATGCGGCGCTCGCTGAAGGTCAAGGAGTCGGCACCTTCGCGACGAGCGCGGCCGACTTGGCGATCAGCTCCCGCTCGTGGTCGTGAAGGTCCGTCCAGGGGCCGCCGCCGACCATCGAGTCGTCGACGCCGCTCTCGAGGCCGCTCAGCGTCTCGATGATGCGCAGGCCGCAATACGGCGTGTACTGGTCAGAGTAGCCACCCTCGTGGATCATCAGGAGCTTGCCGCCGCAGAGGCGATCGGCGGCGTTCATCAGCTGGCGCGTGAGGTTCGCGTAGTCCTGCGAGCAGAGGTTCATGCGCGCGTTGATGTCGTAGCGGTTGGCGTCGAGGCCGCTCGCCACGATGATCATGTGCGGCTGGAAGCGATCGAGCGCGGGGAGGACGACGTCGCTGAAGGCGAGGCCGTACGGGCCGATGCCGCCGCCGGGGGGCAGCGGAATGTTGATGTTCGTGCCCGTGCCCGCACCCGTACCGTTGTCCTCCACGCCGCCGCTCTCCGGCGGATAGCAGCGGTCCTGATGCAGCGAGATCGTCAGCACCGACGGGTTGTCGTAGAACGCGTGCTCCGTGCCATTGCCGTGGTGCACGTCCCAGTCGATGATCGCGATGCGCTCGAGGCCGTGGTCGCGCTGCGCGTGCAGGGCGGCGAGCGCCGTGTTCGCGAAGATGCAGTAGCCGCGGCCGAGGTCCTTCTCCGCGTGATGGCCAGGCGGGCGGACGAGGGCGTAGGCGTTGTCGACCTCGCCGGTCGCCACGGCGTGCGCGGCGTTCATCGCGCCACCGGCAGCCAGCAGGGCGATGTCGTACCCGCCCTTACCGAACGGCGTCTCCTCGCCGGCGTCGCCGCCGCAATCATCGGAGAGCGCCTTGATGCGGTCGATGTACGCGCGGTCGTGCACGCGCTCGATCTCGCGCACCTCGGCGAGGCGACTCGGGATCATCACGAGCTTCTGCGAGATCCCCGTCGCGTCGAGCAGGTTCTTGAAGCGCCGCTTGCCCTCAGCGGTCTCGGGCGACGGCATGGGCTGGAAGAACGCCTCTGGCGGCAGCCAGTCGGAGTAGGTCCGGCTGTCGAACCAGACGTACTTCTCGTCCCAGACGAATCCCGTGCTTTTCATCGCAAGCTCCTCCTCGGTGCACGAGGGAGCCTACCCGCTCACGCAGCACAGAAGAACCACGCGTCAATTTGGGCCCGGCCCCAGATTGACCGTTTTCGCGTCATTCTGGGGCCGGGCCCAAATTGACACTCAGTGGCCGTTCGGCGAGAAGTGCTGCGTGTCGAGCGTGCCACCCGTCCACGCGCCGCCCCAACCCCACGTGGCCGCGGCGAAGATCTTCACGACGGGGTCGCCGGGCAGGATCTGGAGCGGGCTCTTTCGCTTGGTGCGATCGATGTACTGCTTCGAGGCCTTGTGAAACACGCGGCCGTTCTCGATCCACGGGTTCTCGATCGGGTTGATGTCGATCGCGCGGCCGTACGCGTGGTTCGACCAGCTGCTCGAG
>JBPCSK010000313.1:0-5581 GCA_051007275.1 Gaiellales bacterium
TTCGTGATCCCGCCGACGGCGGTGTTCAACGCACCGGAGATCGAGATGAACAGATAGGCGTACGTGATGATGCCCATGACGAAGAAGAACATCTTGCTGACGCCGAAGCCCGAGGCCATGCCGGCGGCGGTCGCGCCGGGGATGATCGCCAGGAACATGAAGAGCATCACCCACGAGCCGATGCTCATGGGCAGCACGCTGTTGAGCGCGATCGAGACCGCGAAGCACGCCACGACCTGGCCGACCGGGATCTTGGCCGCCTGCACGTACGCGGAGCGCCAGATCGCCACGTAGGCGAACCCGACGAGCAGCACGTTCACGGTCTGGAACACGATGCCGGCGACCAGGTACTTCGGCTCGATGTCCTCCATCGTCGTGAACACCCGCCGGATCCAGCCGATCGGATCGATGCCGATCAGCTGGAGCAGCAGGAGCGTGCCGGCGACGATCACCAGCCAGACCACGATGCGCACGAGCTTCTGGAACGGCGTCGTCGGCTCGAAGGCGAACTCCTCCGCGGCGCGCGCGTCGTGCTCCACCGCCGTCAGGTCATGTGCAGGGTGCGGCATCGCGCGGATCATGGCAGGCACCCGGGCGATGCACCGCCGGATCCTCGTCGGCGGCCTGCGATACGGTGCTCACGTGATCGTCGTCGAGGTCGTCGTCCTGCTCGTGGCCCTGATCGTCGCAGCGCGATCACGCCCGCCGCAGCGGCACGTCGCGCCACGCGTGATGTCGCTCCTCGCCGCAGCGGCGCTCCTCGCCTTCGGCGTCGCTATGGGCTCGATCGTGATCGTCTCGTCCGAGACGATCTTCGCCATCGCCCTGCTCATCGCCGGTGTCTCCGGCTGCGCCTTCCTCTACCTCGCGCGTGGCTGGTCCGACGAGGAGGAGGACGACGACGGCGACGGCGAGCCGCCAGCCGAGGATCCGCAGGGTGGCGACGACGCGAGCCGTCGCTTCATGCGCAAGCGGACGCGGGCGCCCAAGGCGCCCGCGTCACGCTGAGCCGAGGGCCTAGAGCAGGCCGTCGGGGAAGTAGATCGCGAGCTCCCGCTCGGCCGACTCGACCGAGTCGGAGCCGTGGATGATGTTCTCGGCCAGCTCGAGGGCCAGATCGCCACGGATCGTGCCAGGCGCCGAGTCCAGCGGATTCGTCTTGCCCATCATGTCGCGCACGGTCGCCACGGCGCCATTGCCCTCGAGAGCCAGCGCGACGATCGGGCCGGACGTGATGAAGTCGACGAGCTCGCCGAAGAACGGGCGCTCCGCGTGCTCGGCGTAGTGCGTCTCGGCGGTCGCGCGGTCGAGCTGCAGCAGGCGCATGCCGCGGAAGGTGAAGCCGCGGCGCTCGAAGCGACCGATGATCTCACTCATCAGATTGCGGCGGACGGCGTCGGGCTTGAGCAGGACGAGCGTGGTCTCCATGGTTCCCCTGGTGCGTTCGTAGTCGAGCGCCAGCAGCGCCGGCGTGCCGGAATCATGACCGTCTGCGGCATCACGGGGCGCAGGTCGCCCGGTACGATCACCCGTGTGAGCGGCCGTCCCAGCGTCCTGATCTTCGCCCTGCTGATCCTCGCGGGCCTGATCGCGCTGGCCTACGTGCTCGGCTACACGTTCGGCCGCCTGCTGGTCTAGCGGGCCAGCTCCTCGAGCAGCGTCAGCGAGCCGCAGACCACGACCGCTCCACCCGCACCTGCGCGGAACCGCGCCCGCGTCAGTGCCGCCTCCGGCTCGGGCACGACCTCCGCCTCGATGCCATGCGCCGCACAGGCCGCAACGAGGCGATCGGCGGGCAGCGCACGATCGGAGTCGGTGGCCGTGGCCACCACGGCGTCGAACGAGCCCGCCAGCGCGGCGAGCACGCCATCGACGTCCTTGTCGGCCAGGAGCGCGAGGACGCCGATCACCGGCTCTGCCCCGCGCAGCGCGCGCTCGAGCTCTCCCGCCAGCACGCGCGCTCCATCGGGGTTATGGGCTGCGTCCCGGATGACGAGCGGATACCGCCCCATCACCTCGAGCCGACCTGGGACGACGACCTTCGCGATCGCCTCCATCGCCGGGCGATGGCGGAACTCCTCGCCGACCAGCGCTGCGGAGGCGCCCAGTGCGAGCATCGCGTTGCCGCGCTGGAACGTGCCGGCGGCCGTGAGGTCGGGCAGCTCATCGTCGAGCATCCCGGGCGCCACGAGCATGGCGCGAGCCGCCCCATGCTCCGCAGCGAGGCGCTCCACCGTCGGACGGATCTCGTCGTCCATGCCGCCGGCCACGAGCACCGCGCCCGGGCGCAGCACGGCGAGCTTCTCGGCAGCGATCGCCTCGCGGGTATCGCCGAGGTGCTCGGTGTGCTCGAGCGCGACGCCGGTCAGGACGACGACCGGCGCGCCGAGCACGTTCGTGGCGTCGAGACGGCCGCCCAGGCCCGCCTCGATCGCCGCCACCTCAACGCCAGCATTGCGCAGCGCCAGAAAGGCGCCGGCGGTGAGGACCTCGAACTGCGTGCAGGCTCCCCCGCGCTCGGCGTCGACCGCGACGGCCGCAGCCTCGGCCGCCTCGATCGCGTCGGCGAACGCCGCCGCGTTGATCGGCGCCGGCAGGCGGCGCGGATCTGCGATCAGCACACGCTCGTTCCAGCCGTTGATGTGCGGCGACAGGTACGCGCCGGCCTTCGCTCCCTGCGCGGCGAGGGCCGCAGCGATGAAGCGCGTCGTGGACGACTTGCCGTTGGTGCCGACGACGTGGATCGCGTGAAACGAGCGCTGCGGATTACCGAGGCGCTCGAGGATCGCGGTGATGCGCTCGAGCCCGAGCTCCATCCCGAACATCGTGCGGGTCTGCAGGATCTCGCCGGCGCGATCCATCAGGCTCAGCCCGCGTCGAGCGCGACCAGCTGCGCCTCGAGCTCAGTCGCGTCGCGCGTGAATCGCTCCACGCGCTCGCGCTCCTCCGCGACGACCTCTGCCGGCGCACGCTCGACGAACTTCGCGTTGCCCAGCTTGGACTCGGCCTTCTTGACCTCGGCGCGCGCCTCCTCGAGGCGCGTGGCCAGCCGATCGCGCCGCTTGCCGGCAAGCCCGTCACCCTGGATGTGCAGCGTGGCAGTGCCGGCCGGCAGCGGCACGGCGGGTCCGACGGCCGCGGCGTCGACCAGCTCGATCGCGCCCAGCGCGGCGAGCAGCGGTGCCTCGGCACGCAGCGCATCGGCGTCGCCCGACAGCGTGGCGGTGAGCGGCGCCCGTGGGCCGAGGTCGGCGTCCTGGCGCAGGCGGCGGAGCCCGGTGACGGCCTCGATGATCGCCCCGACGGTCGCGGCAGCAGCGGAATCGCGCGGGATGCCGGCGGTCGTCGGGAACGACGACGTCGCGAGCAGGAAGTCGCGATCGGGCAGGAACGACCACAGCTCCTCGCTCACGAACGGGCACATCGGGTGCAGCAGGCCGAGCGTGCGCTCGATCACCAGCAGCGCGGTCTCGGACGCCGCGCGCTTGGAGGCCGCGTCGCCGCCGTACAGGCGCGCCTTGATCGCCTCGAGATACCAGTCGCAGAACTCGTTCCAGATGAAGGCGTAGAGCGTCTTCGTCGCCGCCGAGAACTGGAACTCCTCGTACTGGCCCGTCACCTCGTCGATCGTCGCCGCGAGGCGGTCGAGGATCCAGCGGTCGGCCGACAGCAGGCCGTTCGCCGCCGGCAGCGCGTCGGGGTCGGCGTTCAGCAGCACGAGGCGCGTGGCGTTGAACAGCTTGTTGGCGAGCCCGCGCCCCTCGTCGATCATGCCCTCGGCGAAGCGCACGTCCTGCGTGGAGCACATCTTGAGCAGGCCGTAGCGCGTGGCGTCGGCGCCGTACTGGTCGATCAGGTCCAACGGATCGACGCCCGTGCCAAGCGACTTCGACATGCGCCGGCCGTCGGCCGCCTGGATCGTTGAGTTGATGTAGACGTCGGTGAACGGGATCCCGCCGGCGAAGGCGATGCCCGTCATGATCATCCGCGCCACCCAGAGGTTGATGATGTCGCGGCCGGTGACGAGCACGTCGCCGGGGTACCACGTCGCGAGCTCGGGCGTCTGCTCGGGCCAGCCGAGCGTGGCGTACGGCCAGAGCGCCGACGAGAACCAGGTATCGAGCACGTCGGTCGACTGCTCCCAGCCGTCGCCCTCCGGGCGCTCGACCTGCACGACGTACGAGCCGTCGGGTGCGAACCAGACGGGCAGGCGATGCCCCCACCAGAGCTGGCGCGACACGCACCAGGGGCGGATCGCCTCCATCCAGTCGAGGTAGATCTTCTCCATGCGCTCCGGGTGGAAGCGCACCTCCCTGGACCTGACGACATCGATCGCCGGCTTGGCGAGCTCGTCCATGCGGCAGAACCACTGCAGCGAGATGAGCGGCTCGATCCGCGCGCCGGAGCGCTGGCAGAAGCCGACGGAATGGCGGTACGGGATCTCCTCGCGCAGCGCGCCGCTCGCGCGCAGGTGCTCGACCGCGCGCTCGTGCCCCTCGTCGGCGGTGAGGCCCTCCCACTCGGGCATCAGGTCGGTCATCTTCCCGTCGAGCCCGATCGCCGACAGCGCCTCGAGCCCATGGTCGCGGCCCACCTCGAAGTCGACGGGGTCGTGACCGGGCGTGATCTTGAGGGCGCCGGTGCCGAACTCGATCTCGACGCGCTCGTCGGCGATGATCGGAATGCGGCGGCCGACCATCGGCACGATCGCGTGCTGCCCGATCATGGCCGCGTAGCGCGGGTCCTCGGGATGCACGGCGATCGCGACGTCGGCGAGAATCGTCGCCGGGCGCACCGTGGCGATCACGATCTCGCCGCCGCCCTCGACGGCGTACGCCACCTCGTAGAGCACGTCGTCGACGTCCTTGTGCTCGACCTCGAGGTCCGAGATCGCCGTGGCGAGCGGGACGCTCCAGTTGACGAGGTAGTTGTCGCGGTAGATGTAGCCGCGCTCATGCAGCTCCACGAAGACCTGCTGCACGGCGGGCGCGTAGCGATCGTCCATCGTGAAGCGCTCGCGCGAGTAGTCCATCGACGACCCGAGGCGCTTGTACTGCTCGATGATCGTGGAGCCCGTCGACGCCTTCCACTCCCAGACGCGCTCGACGAACGCATCGCGGCCGAGGTCGTGACGGGTGATGCCGTCGGCCGCCAGCTGGCGCTCGACGACCATCTGGGTGGCGATTCCCGCATGGTCGGTGCCCGGATGCCACAGGACGTTCAGTCCCTGCATGCGCCGCCAGCGGATCAGCAGGTCCTGCACCGAGCCGTTGAGCGCATGGCCCATGTGCAGCGAGCCGGTCACGTTCGGCGGCGGCAGCTGGATGCAGTACGGCTCGCCCGGGGCATCGGGATCCGCCGTGAACAGCGCGGCCTGCTGCCACGCGGCGAAGATCCGGCTCTCGACCTCGGGGGCCTCGTAGCGGGTGCGTTCCTCGAGTTCGGCGCGACGGTCCATTGGACGCGCAGTGTACCGAGGCGGCGAGCATCGCCCTTCAGGCCGGAACGCTCGGGTCAGGCGACGCTGGGCGGGCCAGCGACCTTCACCCGCACGCGTGACATCGGCGGCGTCGTGTAGGCG
>JBPCSK010000314.1:0-1501 GCA_051007275.1 Gaiellales bacterium
CTGAACCTCAATTACGAGGGCCACAATCACACTGGATCGTTCAAGGACCGCGGGATGACGACCGCGCTCTCAGCGGCCAAGCAGGATGGTGCGCAGGCCGTCATCTGCGCCTCGACCGGGAACACGTCGGCCTCGGCAGCTGCCTACGCAGCCCGCGCGGGCATCCGCTGCGTCGTCGTCATCCCCGGCGGCAAGGTGGCGCTCGGCAAGCTCGCCCAGGCGCAGGTCGCCGGCGCCTCGGTCGTCCAGATCGACGGCTCCTTCGACGATGCGCTGCGCATGGTCCGGGTGATGAGCGAGGAGCACCCGATCACGCTCGTCAACAACCTCAATCCGTATCGCCTCGAAGGCCAGAAGACCGCTGCATGGGAGATCATCGACGATCTCGGCCACCAGCCTGAGTGGATGTGCCTGCCCGTCGGCAACGGCGGCAACATCACGGCCTACTGGCGCGGCTTCAACGAATCGCTGCAGCGCGGTGAAATCTCCGGCCTGCCGCGCATGCTCGGAGCGCAGGCCGAGGGGTCAGCCGCCATGGTGCGCGGCGAGGACGTGCTCCAGCCAGAGACCATCGCCACTGCCATCCGCATCGGCGCACCCGTCCGACGCGAGGAGGCCGGCGCCGCCGCGCGCGACTCGAATGGCGGCTTTGCGGCCGCAAGCGATCGCGAGATCCTCGACTGGTTCGGCCACGTTGTGCGTGACGAGGGCGTGTTCTGCGAGCCCTCGAGCGCAGCATCGCTTGCTGGGCTCGCCAATGCCCGGCGCGAGGGACTCGTCGCCGAAGGCGCCGAGGTGGTCTGCGTTCTGACCGGCAACGGTCTCAAGGATCCCGACAACGCGATCGCCGAGAGCGCTCCGCCCATCACGATTCCCGCGGAGCGCGACGCGCTCGAGCGCATCGTGCTGGGTGACCACGCGTGATCGCCGTCCTCGGCGGTCTGATCGCGGCGCTCGCCTGGGGCTGCTCGACCATCTTCGCCAGTCGGAGCTCGCGGCAGATCGGCGCCGAGTCGACGCTTGGCTGGGTCGGAATCGGCGGAGCCGTGGTGATCACGCCGATCGCGCTCGTCTACGGCATCAAGCCGGGCACTGAGTGGCTTGACTGGGTGCTCGTCGTCGTCGGGGCGATGGGGTCCGTGATCGGGCTCCGGTTCACCTACAAGGCGCTGTCGCAGGGAAAGGTTGGCGTGGTCGTCGCCATCACCAGCACGGAGGGCGCGATCGCCGCGGTGATCGCCTTCGCCCTCGGCGCGCCGCTTGGCTGGCTCGCCGCCGTCGGGATCGCCCTCGCCACTGGGGGCGTTGCCGCCGTCGGACTGGGGCGCCACACCAACGACTCTGAGGAGATGGTGCGGGACAATCGCAAGGCAGGCGTGAACGCCGGCGTCGCCGCCGGCGTCTTCGGCGCGTCGCTGTACGTGTCCGGCGACGTCGGCGCTCGTGTGGGCCCGCCGTGGGTCGTGATGGGTGCGCGCTGGCTCGGGATCCTGACCATGGC
>JBPCSK010000315.1:0-1421 GCA_051007275.1 Gaiellales bacterium
CGTCAAGGTCGTGCGCACCCTCGCCGAGGAGGGTCGCATCGCCCTGCGCAACGTGCGCCGCGACGTGATCCAGGATCTGCACGCCCTCGAGAGCGAGGTCGGCAAGGACGAGATCCATCGCGCCGAGGAGAAGGTCCAGAAGATCACGGATGAGCACGTCGGCCAGATCGATGCCGCGCTGAAGCAGCGCGAAGCCGACGTGATGGAGGTCTGAGACCGGCAGCCGCCGGTTCCAGCCGGTACGCTATGCCGAAGCAGGCGCGTCCTGCACGCAGCACATCCATGGCCATCCTCGACCGCATCAAGGGCATCCGCCGAGCCGACCAGGCTGCGCCGGAGCCGTCCACCGCGACGTCCGTCGCGATCATCATGGACGGCAACTCGCGCTGGGCGAAGCAGCGTGGGCTGCCAACGCTGAGCGGCCATCACGCCGGCGTGCGCGCGCTGCGTCGCACCGTCGAGGCTGCGCCCGACCTCGGCATCCGCGCGCTCACCGTCTACGCCTTCTCGACCGAGAACTGGACGCGCCCCGAGGACGAGGTCAGCGGGCTGATGGACCTCTTCGCCCGCACGATCCAGCGCGAGTTCATGGACCTGCACCGGCAGGGCGTGCGCATCCGCTTCATCGGCCGGCGTGACCGCCTCTCGCCGAAGCTGCTGCAGCTGATGACGGACATGGAGGAGCGCACGAGGGACAACGAGCGCATCGACCTCTTCGTCGCATTCGATTACGGCGGGCGCGCCGAGATCGTCGACGCGTGCCGACGCATCGTCGAGGACGGCCTGCGTCCCGACGAGATCGACGAGACCGCGATTCGCTCGCGCCTGGCCGCCTCGGAGCTGCCCGATCCGGATCTCGTGATCCGCACATCGGGCGAGCAGCGCGTCTCCAACTTCCTGCTCTGGCACGCCGCGTACGCCGAGTACAGCTTCCCCGACGTGCTCTGGCCCGACTTCGGCGGCGAGCAGCTGCAGCAGGCCGTCAGCGAGTTCGCCACGCGGCGCCGACGCTTCGGCGGTCGATGAGTCACTCGGAGCAGGGGCGCTAGCGGTGGGCAACCTCACCAGTCGCATCCTGGTCGCGGTGATCCTGCTGCCGATCGCGATCGGCGCCCTGTGGTTCGGGGAGTGGTGGCTCGTGGCGCTCGGTGTCGTGGCCGGCGTGCTGGCCGCCCACGAGCTGTGGACGATCGCGCGTGATCATCGCCCCGTCATGCTCGCCGGCTATCTCGGCGTGGCGGCGGAGGTGCTCGCCGCGCACCTGCGGGGCGTGGAGGGGATGGTGCTCGTGCTCGGTCCCGTCGTGCTGCTGACGTTCATCCTCGCGGCCGCCTCGCCGCACGAGCGGCACTCGTCGCTGACGAGCATGGCGGTGACCGTCTTCGGCGTGGCGTGGATCGGGGTCGGCCTGGGTGCCGTCG
>JBPCSK010000316.1:0-2944 GCA_051007275.1 Gaiellales bacterium
GTGCCCGGCCTTGAGCGCATAGCGCCGCAGCGGCAGCCGGTGGCGCATGCGCAGATCGACGGGCACCGGGTCGGGCACGCCGTCGATCAGGTCGTCGAGCGCCTCCGCGACGAGGCCGCGCAGCACCCCCGTCGAGATCTGGCTCGACGCGTGGTACACGGGAATCAGCCCGGGCCCGACCTGCACGCCATCGGGATCGTCGAGCACCTCGTGGCTGCGCACCGTCAGCTCGGCGCCGCGCGCTCCGATCTTGAGCGCACCGCGCGCGACGAGCCGCGTGCCCGGCTCCAGGGTGCGCGCGAGGTGGCGCTGGTTGAACCACGTCAGCGCCCGCTCGCCCGTGTCGTCGGAGAGTCGCGTCTGCAGGATGCGCAGCCCGCGACGGCGCGTGGGACGCTCGGTGATCGAGCCGATCCGGCCGATCACCGTCACCTCCTCGTCGCCGCTCCGAATCGCCTCGGCAATGGTCTGCTGCGCCGTCAGATCCTCGAAGCGAAACGGCAGCTCATCGATGAGATCCCCGCGCGTCTCCACGCCGAGCGCGCGCAGCGCTGCCACGCGCTTGGCCGGTCCGGTGATGGGCTGGCCCAGCGCGAACCGTCGCGGCGCGGTCCTCAGCGGCGACGGCGCAGCGAGCTCTTCGACTCCGGGAAAGGGGGCCAGCACGTGCCTCATTGTCGCGGACGAGCCCTCGGGCGCGGATCTGCGAGACTCGGGCCATGCCGCGCGCAATCGCAGTCGACTGGTCGGGAGCGACCACGGGCGAGCGCGCCAAGATCTGGATCGCCGAGGCCGTCGACGGCGAGCTGCAGACGCTCGAGAGCGGTCGCACCCGCAGCGAGGCAATCACGTGGGTGGGCGAGCGGCGGGCGCAGGTGCCGTCGTGCGTGGCGGGGTTCGACTTCTCATTCTCGCTGCCGGCCTGGTTTCTCGACGCGCACGGCTGCGCGTCCATCGACGACGCCTGGACGCTCGTTGCCGAGCACGGCGAGGCATGGCTGGCCGCCTGCCCCGCACCGTTCTGGGGACGCCCCGGGCGCAAGCGCGGCGACGAGCCGCAGCTGCGGGCGTGCGAGCAGGGCTGGAACGTGCGCGGCATCGTCCCGAAGAGCGTGTTCCAGATCGGCGGCGCCGGCGCCGTCGGCACGGGAACGCTGCGCGGCATCCCGTTTCTCCCGACCCTCCGCGCAGCGGGGTGGTCGATCTGGCCGTACGACGCGCCGACCGAGCACGTCGTCGCGGAGATCTGGACGCGGCTCCTGACCGGCTCCGTCGCCAAGTCGTCGGCCGACGCGCGCCGCGACTGGCTGCGCGCGAACACCAGCCTGCGGGGACGCCTCCTGCGCGCCGCGATCGACTCCGAAGACGCGTTCGACGCCGCCGCGTGCGCGCTCGTGCTGTCGCGCTGCGAGGACCTCGACGCGACGCTGCGCGCACCGCGCACCGGCGACCCGCGCGAGGGCTCGATGCTCACGCCACCGAGCGTGCTCGACCGCTGAACCTGCCCTACGCTTCCGCCATGGACATCGGCGAGGAGCGCGAGCGCATCATCGTGGAGCCGGCGACATCGCCGATTCCGCAGGAGACGCCAGCGCCCGAGCGCATGCCCGAGCCGAAGCCGGAGCCGGCGCGCGAGCCCGACGCCGAGCCCGTCCCCGCATGACCGACCACGACTTCGTCGTCCCCGATCTGGTCGAGCCGATCATCGGCTACCGCTCGTGGACGATTCGCGTGCATCCGTCCGGCGAGCCGCGCCTGTGCTCGCCGTACCGGCGCTCCGTCTGGGAGCCGCGACGTCCGGAGACGGCCCGGTGCGGCATCGGCGACTGGTCCTCCGCGCTCGCGGTTCGCCCCGTCTCGCACGCGCCGCGCGGGCACGATGCGCCGGCCGAGGGCTGCACGTGCGGCGTCCACGCCTGGGCATCCGAGGGCAAGATGCTGCTGGATACCGCGGATGCGCGCGGCCTGCGTGCCGTGTCGGGCGGCGTCGCCCTGTGGGGCGACGTGCTGCGCCACGACAAGGGCTGGCGCGCAGAGCGCGCGTACCCGCACGCGCTCCGAGTGCACGCCGCCACGACCGACGGGCTCTGCTTCGTCTTCAGCTGGGAGACCGGACAGCTGCGCGCAACGCCCGCGGAGGAGCTCGCCGCGCTGCTAACCGAGACCTACGGCGTGCCGACCATCATCGACCCCGGCGAGGATCCGCTCGGCCCGCGTCCGCGCTACGCGCCATCGGCGCTGAAGCTGCCCCGCGCGCATCTCGGACTACGCGCCGACGATGCCGCACTGCTCGAGCCGCCGACGTCTTGGCGCACGCGCCTGGCGCGCTGGCTCACCGAGATGCCGTAGGGCGTCAGGCCTTGACGATGTCGCGCATCGCGGCGATGTGCGCCGGCGTGGAGCCGCAGCACGCGCCGATCACGTCGATGCCGAGCTCGCGCATGTCGGTCGCCCACTCCGCCATCACCTCAGGCGAGCCGTCGTAGACGAACTCGTCGCCGACGAGCTTCGGCAGGCCGGCGTTCGACTGCGTCATCAGGAACACGCCCGCAGGGCGCGCTTCGACCATCTCCGCCGCGATCGTGCGCATCTCGTCGACGCCGCGACCGCAGTTGGCCCCGACGATGCTGACGCCCATCGCGCTGACGGCCTCGACGGCCTGACCGGGCTTGACGCCCATCATCGTGCGCAGGTTCGTGTCGAACGACATCGTCACGAGGATCGGCAGGCCCGGCGCCTCGGCATTGGCGGCGTTGACGGCGGCCTCGACCTCCTGGAGATCGCTCATGGTCTCGATCAGGATCGCATCGGCGCCGCCGGCCACGAGCCCGCGGATCTGCTCTGCGAACAGCTCCTCGGCGGACTCGAGCGTGAGCGTGCCCATCGGCTCCATCAGGTCGCCGCTGGGGCCGACATCGCCGAGCACGTAGGCGCCGGGGTGACG
>JBPCSK010000317.1:0-4143 GCA_051007275.1 Gaiellales bacterium
GGCCGTGGCGGATGCCGATGCCCTCGTGGAGCACCTTGACGACGGGGGCGAGGCAGTTGGTCGTGCAGGACGCCGCCGTCACGATGTCGTGGACCAGCGGGTCGTAGCGATCATCGTTGACGCCCATCACGACGTTGAGCGCGGCCGGATCCTTGACGGGCGCGGCGACGACGACCTTGCGCGCGCCGTTATCGAAGTGCGGCTGCAGCGTCTCGACGGTGCGAAAGCGTCCGGTCGCCTCCAGCACGAGGTCGATGCCCATGTCGCCCCAGGGAATGGCGCTCGGATCGGACTCGCGCGACGTGGTGATCAGCGTCCCGTCGATCGCGATCGCGTCGCCCTCGGCGGTTACGACGTGCGGCCAACGGCCGTGCACGGAGTCGAACGCGAGCAGGTGCGCGCAGGTCTCGGCGTCGCCGGCGGCCTCGTTGATGTGCACGAACTCGAACTCGGGCCACTCCCAGCTCGCGCGCAGGGCGAGGCGCCCCATGCGGCCGAAGCCGTTGATGCCGATGCGGATGGGGGTGGGCATGCCGGGATCCTACGACGACCGCGCCAGAGCATGGGCATTGGGGTGGTGAAGGTGCCGTTGCTCGGCGACTGGGTGTCGATCAGCTTCAGCGCGATCTCGATCATCAGCCAGTCGTCGCTCTTGATGCTGATGCCCGTCAGCTCCTCGATTCGGCGCAGCCGCTGGCGGAGGGTGTTCGGGTGCACGTACAGGGCCTGCGCAGTGGCGGAGATGTTGCCGCGCTGGCGGAGGAACTCCTCGAGCGTGCGGGTCAGCTGGGCCTGGCGCTGACGGTCGTACTCGCCGAGCTTGCGCAGGGCATCGCGCTGTCGGTCGCGGACGTCGCCGTCGAGCGGCACCCGCAGCAGGTACTTGTACGGTCCGAGGCCGTCGTAGGGGACGATCGCCGGTGCATCGACGATCACCGGCGCGGCGAGCGCCGCCTGGCGCGCCTCCTGCAGACCGGTCGCGAGGGCGGCAGCGCCGAGGCAGGGGCTGGAGACGCCGACCACGAGCGGCAGTCGATTGGCACCTTCGCCGAGCGCCTTCTCGAGACGGCGGAGCGTATCGCTCTCGTCGGTGCCCAGTGCGGGCACGAGTGCGACGGCCTCCTCGTCGCGCTGATCCACGAGCACGCCGGGCAGCGCGCGGACGAGGCCTGCACGGAATCGCTCGAGCGCCGTGGCGCGCTCCTCGTCGTCGGCATCGCGCCAGCCGATCGCGACGAGCGCCAGCTTCGGCTGGGCGAAGTCGCACCCGAGGCGCCGGGCACGCGACGAGAGGCCGTCGGCGAAGCGTCCGGCGGCGAGATCCGCGAAGAAGTCCTTGATCAGGTTGCGCTCCTCGAGGCCCTCGATCAGGCGGATCTTCTTGATGCCGACGGCGATCTGCGATGCGATCGAGGCGGCCAGCTCGCGATCGTCGGCGGAGAACCGGCGACCGGCGGCGTTGTGGACGACGAGCGCTCCGAGCACCTCGCCATCGGCCAGCATGGGCACGAGCAGTGCATCGGGCTCGGCGGTGGTGGCTCCCCAGAGCGCGGCTCCGAGCGTGGCCTGCACGGCGCTCGTGCTGCCGGCGCGGCGCGATTCCGCGAGCTCGCTCACGGTCACGGCCGACGGTGCGTCGCCGACCTCCGGTGCCGAGGCGTGGCGCTGGAGGCGATCGCCGCGATCGAGCAGGTAGATGTGCGCGCTCTCGGCCTGCAGGAGCGGCAGGGTGCGCGTGACGGCGACGGGCAGGAGGTCGTCGAGCGCGGTCGCGGTGGAGACGACGTTCGACAGCGCCGACAGGCCCTCGAGCTCACGCACGCGACGCCGTGCGGCCTCGTAGAGGCGGGCGTTGACGATTGCCGAGGCGACCAGCGACGCCGAGTGGATCACGAAGGCCGCGTCCTCCTCCGTGAAGACGCGCGGTGCCTCCGCGTGCAGGGCGATCACGCCGATCAGCTCGCTGTCGGGGGCGATCAGCGGCACCGACACGATCGACTGGTACTTCTCCTCCTCGAACTCGGGGAAGTACTTGACGCGCGGGTCCTTCAGCGCGTGCTCGGCGATGAACACCGGCTCGCGGTGCTGGGCGACCCAGCCGGCCAGCCCCTCGCCGCGCTTCATCCGGACCGTGCCGATCTGGTCGCGGTACGTGTCGTCGGACACGGACTGCAGCACGAGGTCCTCGTCGGGGCCCTCAGCGATGAAGATCAGCGTGGCGTGCGCGCGTGTCTGCTCCGTCACGAGCTCGACGATCGCTCCGAGCACCTGCTCGAGATCGACGCTCGAGGAGACGGTGCGAATGATCTCGTAGAGGACGCGCCGCTCGTCGACCTGAGCGTCGGCGACGGCGGGGATGGGTGGGGTCCGTGTGTTCAGGTCGCACACCGTACCAGCGGCGAGAGGCGCGTGCACACCCCAAAGGTGTGCTCTTAACACCATTTACGGGCGGTTTTGTTCCACGATCCGGAACAACTGAGGTGGATGTGGCGATCGGATATGTCCGAATCCTCCTGTCGGGCACGCGCGGAGTGCCTACCCGGCACATTGCCGCGCGCCCCCCTCCCGCCTACGTTTTCTATCAATCCGAGGACGCTCGGACCGCCGAGGACGCTCGGGGGAAAAGGGGAGAGGAGAGTGGTACCGCGATGACGGATATGGAGAACTACCTCGCAGCACCGGGTCGAGACGACCAGGTCAAGGAGGTTCGTCGTCAGATCGATGCCCAGGGCATCGAGTACATCTACTACCAGTTCGCATCGGTGACCGGCCGGATCATGGGCAAGGGCGTCCCGGCGAAGCACTGGGAGAGCATGGCCCGCAAGGGCTTTCAGCTCGTCTACGGCGCCACGGCGAACCTGTTCGTCGACCGCCATGGCGAGTACATCGGCTACGGCCCCGAGTCGCGCGAGCTGGTCGGTCTGCCCGACCCCGAGACCTTCGCGCAGCTGCCGTGGGACCCGAAGGTCGGCCGCGTCTTCTGCACGCTGTTCCGCGGTCGTGAGGAAGAGGTCGATCCCGGCGCCTACCTCTCGTCCGACTGTCGCGGTCTGCTGAAGCGCACGCAGGCGGCCTTCGAGGCCGAGACCGGCATGCACCTGAAGGCGGGCACCGAGCCCGAGATGATGTGGCTGAAGAACAACCCGGACGGCACGCCGTCGGTTGAGGGTCTCTCGAAGCCCTACTGCTACCACATCGATCAGTTCTCGGAGTTCCAGCCGCTGATCCACAAGGTCATGGAGTACGCCGCGGGTCTGGGCCTCGACATGATCCAGGGCGACCACGAGGACGCCCCGGGCCAGCTCGAGCTGAACTTCAATTTCGATCGCGCTGAGATCACGGCGGACAACCTCACGACGTACCGCCAGATCTGCAAGCAGGTCGGTCGCGAGATGGACGCCTTCCCGTGCTTCATGCCGAAGCCGTTCATGGGCGTGTCGGCCAACGGCTGCCACCACAACATCTCGATCTGGAAGGGCGACCAGAACATGTTCGACGCGCCCGACCCGGCCAACCCGATGATGCCCGGCGACATCGGCCTCTGGGCGATCGGCGGCATCCTCAAGCACCTCGGCGCTCTGACCGCGATCTCGTCGCCGACGGTAAACTCGTACCGTCGCCTCTGGGACACGGGCTTCTGGGCACCGGTCTTCGCGGACTGGGGCTTCCAGAACCGCACGACCGCGCTGCGCGTGTCGGCCCCGGGTCGCTTCGAGTACCGCTCGGTCGACTCGGCCGTGAACCCGTACCTGTCGCTCACCTGCCTGATCGCCGCAATGCGCGATGGCATCGACAACAAGATCGATCCGGGCCAGCCGGAGGAGCGCAACATCTACGACGCGATGAACGCCGGCAAGGCGGTCAAGAAGATCCCGATGACGCTCGGCGAGGCGCTCGACGCGCTCGACAACGACGAGGTCATCAAGGCCGCGCTGCCCGGCGACATGTACCGGGTGTTCAGCCACTACAAGCGTGACGAGTGGGAGCGCTACTGCGCCACCGTCACCGAGTGGGACGTTCAGGAGTACCTCGACATCCTCCCGTAGGGCGGAGTCGAGCGAGAAACCACAACCACGACGCAACGAGGGCAGAGATCACCGTGTGCGGAATCGCAGGAATCATCTACAAGGACGGGCACCACAA
>JBPCSK010000318.1:0-1317 GCA_051007275.1 Gaiellales bacterium
GGACATCTCCCTCTACATCAACTCCCCGGGCGGCTCGATCACCGCGGGCATGGCGATCTACGACACGATGAACTTCCTGACGTGCGAGGTGAACACCTACTGCATCGGCATGGCGGCCTCGATGGCGACCGTCCTGCTCGCCGCCGGCACCAAGGGCAAGCGCCACGCGCTCCCCAACTGCCGCGTGATGATCCACCAGCCCAGCGGTGGCGCCACCGGTCAGACGTCCGACATCTCCATCGCCGCCAAGGAAATCCTCCGCTGGCGCGACCCGCTCAACCACGTCCTCGCCAAGCATAGCGGCCGCACCCCGGCCGAACTGCAGCGCGATTCGGATCGCGACAACTACATGACGGCCGAAGAGGCCAAGGCCTACGGCCTCGTCGACCACGTCGTCCTGCCCAAGGCAGGCCGCGCCTGACCCGTATGGCCGGCGACCAGGCGGAGTGCTGCTCCTTCTGCGGCAAGCCGGCCGCGCAGGCCGGGAAACTCATCGCCGGCCCCAAGGGCGTCGGCATCTGCGACGTCTGCGTCGCGACCTGCGGCCGCCTGATTGACCGGGAACGCGCCCGCGAAGGCAAGGCGCCCGCGGCCTCCGCCGGCCCGGCCCTCCAAGAGGCGCCCGCGAAGCACGCGCCGACGCCGGTCAAGCTCGTCGCCCCGTCCGCCCTGCGCGCCGAGCTCGACGCCCACGTGATCGGACAGGACCACGCCAAGAAGGTCCTCTCCGTCGCGGTCCATAACCACTACAAGCGCCTCAACGACCGCCTGACCCAGGCCGCTGGCGGCGATAAGTCCGACGCCCTCGGCGAGGTGGAACTCGACAAGAGCAACGTGCTGCTGATCGGTCCGACGGGCACCGGCAAGACGCTCCTCGCCAAGACGCTCGCGCGCATGCTCGACGTGCCGTTCGCGATCGCCGACGCCACGACCCTGACCGAGGCGGGCTACGTCGGCGACGACGTCGAGACCGTCGTCCTCCGCCTGCTCCAGGCCGCCGACATGGACGTCGAGCGCGCCCAGCGAGGCATCATCTTCATCGACGAGATCGACAAGATCGGCCGCAAGTCCGACTCCGCCTCGATCACGCGCGACGTGTCGGGCGAAGGCGTGCAGCAGGCCCTGCTCAAGCTGCTCGAGGGCACCGTTTGCAACGTACCGCCCGCCGGCGGCCGCAAGCACCCGGAGCAGCAGTGCATCCGCGTCGACACGAGCGACATCCTCTTCATCGCGGGCGGCGCCTTCGTCGGGCTCGACCGCCTCATCGCCCGCCGCGCGGGCACGAAGGCCCTCGGCTTCATCCAGGGCGGCGACATC